>CANNQU010000023.1 GCA_947507965.1 Bacteroidota bacterium | reverse complement strand
TATTTACCTTCGGAGACATTAACCGACATCCACTGGGGCGTGTCATTACCGTTGCGTATTATTCATTGATAAGAATCAAAAACCAAAAGCTTGAGCCACGAATTTCGTTCGCTAAGCGCGCCTCCTGGGTTTCCATTTCCCAGTTGCCACAACTGCCCTTCGACCATAATATCATTGTCGATAAAGCATTACAGCGCTTGCGAGGAAAGTTGCGTTACAAACCGATTGGCTTTGAATTACTGCCCGAAAAATTTTCATTGCATCAGTTACAAAATTTGTATGAGTCGATCCTACAAATTGCAGTCGACACACGTAACTTTAGAAAGAAAATTCTTAGTTATGATTTTTTGGTAGAGCTAGGAGAGAAGCAGAAAAAAGTTTCTCATCGCGCTGCAAAGCTTTACAAATTCGACAAAAAAAGATATCAGCAATTGGAAGAATTAGGATTCAATTTCGATATTTAATGTGAGTTAGAATTTTTCGAATTTTGTGTAGCCTCTTCTAAACTAGCACTGTTTACGTTGATAATGTATATTTCAGAAAATCTTCTATCGGCATTAACACCACCGAGGAGGGTGTAACAAAAATTTATCCAAATCCAACCACCACCAGCATAACAATTGAAGCCAGCCAAAGCATCACTAGTGTTTCATTGTTTAATGTTTTAGGACAGGAAGTATTAATATCAACGCCAAACGCATTGTCTCTAATCTTGGATATTGCTAGCCTTCCAAAAGGGATTTATGTTGTTCAATCAATCATTGGTGGCAACGTTTCAACATCCAGATTGATAAAAGAATAATCCATTCTCGTAACCTAAAAGGCAACGTTTTTTGCCTTTTCTAAAATCACTCCTCTTCCCCTATTGTTTAACACACTAAGGAAGAGGAGTTTTAGTTTTTATAGAAGATATTTACAAACTGATTTTTCCCCCCCAATACTTTTCACTTTATTTGACCAAAAATTAAATCTTTAAAATGACACCCCAGCCAAACAAACGAACCCTTATATTTATTATTACCCTTGTACTTGTAACTGCTTTCACCCTTAATAGTTGTAAGAAGAAAATCCGAGGATGCATGGATCCGATGTCAACAAATTATAATGCAAAGGCAACAGAAGATGATGGTTCGTGCAGTTATATGAGCATCGGCGATAATTTTCAAGGAGGTAAAATAGCGTATATTCTTGTCTCTGGCGACCCGGGTTACGACGCCAAAATACGTCACGGACTGATCGTGGCCCCTACGGATCAAGGCCCTACCATTCAGTGGTTTAATGGTACTAATGTAGTTACCGGAGCGGTGGCTACTACCCTTGGCTCAGGAAACGCAAACACCAGCGCCATTGTGAGTGCTCAAAGCACTGGAAGCTACGCAGCTAAAATATGTTCCGATTTAGTTCTGGGGGGATATAGCGACTGGTATTTGCCAAGCCTAACCGAGTTAAATAAAGTATTCTTAAACCGAGCCGCTATCGGTGTCTTTGCCGATGATGGATACTGGAGTTCGAGTGAAAAAGGCCCTAACACCGCCTGGGTGCAATACTTTTATACCAGTGGTAGCCAAAGTGCTAATGACAAAAGCTATAAATATTCGCTCAGAGCCGTACGTTCCTTTTAAGAGCAGAAACGTTTAGTCGCCATAGTTTACCCTTGACGTAATGGCCCTTCCCAGCGTAATTTCGTCAGCATATTCTAATTCACCACCAACAGAGATGCCTCGGGAGATAGTAGAAATTTTTACGTCATAGGGTTGGAGTTTTTTAGAGAGATAGAATGCTGTGGTGTCGCCTTCCAAGGTGGCATTTAAGGCTAGAATAATTTCTTTTACCTCTTTGGTTTCCACCCGTTTTAAAAGGCTATCTATATTCAAGGTGTCGGGCCCAATACCTTCCATTGGGGCAATAACACCGCCCAGCACATGATATACGCCGAAATATTGTTGGGTGTTTTCAATAGCCATTACATCACGTAAATCTTCAACCACGCAAAGTTGTTCTTTTTTACGAGAGAAGCTACTACAAATTTCACAAAGATCCGAATCGCTAACATTATGACAACGCTTACAATAATGGATATCATTGGCTAGTTTTTGCAGCGCATCACTAAAAAAAAGCAGCTCCTGTTTCTTACGTTTTATTAAATGTAACGCTAATCGTAAGGCTGTTTTTTTTCCGATGCCGGGTAGCTTCGAAAATTCGTTTACAACCAGTTCTAGTACTTGTGATGGATAGTTCAAAAAATAAAGATATTAAAAGCTTCGTAATAAATGGGATACAATTAATGCAATGAAAACAAGCACATAAATATATATTTGCAAAAATAACTAAAGTTAAGGGTATAAATAATGTATAAAGTTGCAATTATCGGAGCCACCGGATTAGTGGGCAGTAAAATGCTTGAAGTGTTAGCTGAACGTAATTTTCCAGTATCTGAATTAATCGTTGCAGCCTCCGAGAAGTCGATCGGAAAGACCATTTTATTTAAAAACAGGAATTATACGGTTGTCAGTGTTCAGACAGCAGTAGATGCTAAACCTCAAATTGCCATTTTTTCAGCCGGAGGCACCACATCGCTGGCATGGGCGGAAAAGTTTGAAGCCAATGGAACCTATGTAATTGATAATTCATCGGCTTGGCGCATGAATGACAAATGCCCATTAGTCGTTCCAGAGATTAATGCCTTCGTTATCACGCCAAACTCTAAAATAATAGCTAACCCCAATTGCAGCACGATTCAAATGGTGGTGGCCTTGGCCGATTTACATAAAAGGTATAAGATCAATCGAATTGTAGTGAGCACGTATCAAAGTGTAACCGGTACCGGAATAAAAGCAGTAAAACAACTCATGGACGAGCGAAACAACATAGAAAGTGAGAAGGCTTATCCACATAAAATCGATTTGAATTTATTACCACAAATCGATGTTTTTTTAGAGAATGGATATACGAAAGAAGAAATGAAAATGGTGCATGAAACACAAAAGATATTTGGCGACGAAAACATCAACGTTACGGCCACCTGTGTTAGAGTGCCGGTAATGGGAGGGCATAGCGAAAGTGTAAATGTTTCTTTTGAAACTGAATTCGAATTAAATGAGGTTAGAGCTATTTTACAAAAAACCAAAGGGGTTAAGGTAACAGATGATATCGCAAAGCTCCAATACCCAATGCCAATTCACGCTCATGAGAAGGATGATGTTTTTGTAGGACGAATACGAAGAGATGAAAGCCAAGCCAAAACCTTGAACCTTTGGATAGTGAGTGATAATTTAAGAAAAGGAGCCGCTACCAATGCAGTTCAAATTGCGGAGTACCTGGCTGAAGCACATCTAATTGAAGCCCAAAAGGAGTAGCGGAGAATGTATAAAATAATTACGAAAGATAAATTTATTGACCACCGATTACCGAGCACAAAATGATTTTCGATCGAAAAGAGTTATCCGACACCCAGTTGCTGGACTTTTACAAAGGCCTTGTTAAACCACGTATGATCGAAGAGAAGATGCTCATCCTCTTACGTCAAGGAAGGGTAAGTAAGTGGTTCAGTGGTATTGGGCAAGAAGCTATTGCAGTGGGTTCTACCATGGCTTTGCACGACGATGAATATGTATTGCCATTACATCGAAATCTGGGCGTTTTTACTTCTCGAAATCTTTCGTTTGAAAAACTGTTTGCACAATGGCAGGGCAAAAAAGAAGGATTCTCCAATGGAAGGGAACGATCTTTTCATTTTGGCACTAATGAGTTTCATATTGTGGGCATGATTTCACACCTAGGCGCTATGCTTGGGGTGGCCGATGGCATTGCATTGGGCTCAATACTAGGCAAAGATAAAAAAGTCACCATGGTTTATAGTGGTGATGGAGGGGCAAGTCAAGGCGATTTTCATGAAGCGATTAATGTTGCTTCCGTATGGAATTTGCCGGTACTATTTTTGATAGAGAATAATGGTTATGGATTATCAACGCCATCCAACGAACAATATAAATTTAAATATTTTGTTGATAAAGCCATTGGTTATGGCATAGAAGCATTACAAATCGATGGGAATAATATTTTAGACGTGTACCATTCGGTGAGTAAGATAGCAGAGGATATTAGAAATAATCCAAGGCCGGTTTTACTCGAGTGTATGACTTTTAGAATGCGCGGACATGAAGAAGCAAGTGGTACGAAGTATGTACCTCAGGAGTTATTTGATCTTTGGGCTCAGAAGGACCCACTAAAAAACTATGAACAGTATTTGGTTAGCCTAAACATCCTCCATGAAAGGATGATTCACGAAATACGCGAGGAGATAAAAAATGAGATTGAATTAGGCGTGGAGAACGTATTGGCAATGCCTGAAATTGTGCCTAACACAGCCCACGAAATAGCCGATGTGTATGCAACTGTAAAAACCTATGAAAAAGGAATCTTTGAATATCCGGTAGTCACCTCCCCAACCATTCCGACAGAAAACAATAAACGATTTATTGATGCCCTTAGCGATGCGTTGGATATTGCCATGCACACCTGGGATAACTTAATTTTAATGGGGCAGGATATTGCCGATTATGGTGGGGCATTTAAAATAACACAAGGTTTAGCCGAGAAATATGGAAAACATCGCGTACGAAATACGCCTCTATGTGAAAGCGCCATCGTTGGAGCCTCTTTAGGTTTAAGTATAAAGGGATTTAAAACGATGATGGAAATGCAGTTTGCCGATTTTGTAACCTGTGGATTTAATCAGATCATAAATAATCTAGCTAAAAACAACTATCGTTGGGGCCAATGTGCCGATGTGGTGATACGCATGCCCACTGGCGCAGGTGCAGCAGCAGGGCCATTTCACAGCCAAAGCAATGAAGCCTGGTTTGTGCATACACCGGGATTAAAAGTAGTATACCCAAGTAATGCGTATGATGCCAAGGGGCTATTATTAGCTTCCTTCAAGGATCCCAATCCCATATTATTTTTCGAACATAAAGGCTTGTATAGAAGCAATGAAACCAAGGTGCCCGATGGCTATTATGAAATAGAAATTGGGAAAGCAAATAGCGTAAACGAAGGCAACGACGCGACGATTATTACGTATGGGGCTGCGGTACATTGGGCACTGGAAGCCGCGTTAAAATTTCCAACGTTTACCATTGAAATATTAGATTTAAGAAGTTTGTTGCCTTGGGATAAAGAAGCCGTAAGGGCAGCCGTAATTAAAACAGGTAAAGTAATTGTGTTTCATGAAGATTGTTTAACGGGTGGAATTGGAGCAGAAATAACGGCATGGATTAGTGAACATTGCTTCGAATTTTTAGATGCTCCGGTTATACGTACGGCATCGTTGGATACTCCGGTACCTTTTAGTGCACCGTTGGAACAAAATTTCTTACCAAAACAAAGAATCATTGAGAGCCTTAAAAAACTTTTGGATTTTTAAAAAGTAGCATGAAAAGTAGCAAGCAAAACATAACCGTTATTGGAGGAGGCAGTTGGGCCACGGCTCTAGTGAAAATTTTATGTGATAACAAATCACCAAAGAATGTTACCTGGTGGTTACGTAAAGAGGAAACCATTGCACATATAAAAAAGTTTAAGCATAACCCTAATTATCTTAGTGATGTAGCCTTCGACCTTAAAAAAGTTAGCCTGACACACGATATCCTAAAAGCAATAAAGTCAAGCCAGATTATTGTGTTCGCTGTGCCATCGGCATTTTTACACGACACCTTGAAAGCATGTGATTCAACCCTGTTCAAAAACAAAATAGTGGTCTCGGCAATAAAAGGGGTGGTGCCTCAATATAATTTAGTGGTTGCCGATTATTTAAAGAAGCAGTTTGGTATAGCAGAAAGTCAACAAGCGGCTATCGCAGGACCATGCCACGCAGAAGAAGTAGCGCTGGAGCGATTATCGTATTTAACACTTTGTGGAGGCAGTAAACCCGCGGCCGAAGCTATCGAGAGGAATTTAAAATGCACCTATATAAAAACCAATATAAATGAAGATTTGGTTGGAGCAGAATATGGAGCGGTATTGAAAAACGTGTATGCTTTAGCAAGCGGTATTTGCCACGGACTAGGTTATGGCGATAATTTCCAGTCGGTTTTAGTGGCCAATGCGATTCGTGAAATGAAACGATTTATTGATGTGGTGAAACCCATTCATCGGGATGTAAAAGAGAGCGCCTATCTGGGCGACTTATTGGTAACGGCTTACTCCTTATATAGCCGTAATCGAATGTTTGGAACCATGATTGGAAAGGGTTGCTCTGTTAAGTTTGCACAAATGGAAATGAATATGATAGCGGAAGGCTATTATGCCAGCAAATGTATGTTTGAAATAAACAAGAGGTATAAAGTGGATATGCCCATTATGACGGCCGTTTATAATATATTGTATCAAAAAAAATCGGCCCGGCTCGAAATAAAAGAGATCACCGAGAATCTTAGTTAATAACCAATGATATTTTTTGTTCTGGTTCTTATCGAGTTGATGGAGCCACTTTGGGCAAATAAAGCAAGGTTCAAGTAAGAAGATCCAAAGGGGTGAATATTTCAAGTAGCCTTATTGAAACTTACTTAAAGGGTTACCACACGTTTACCTGCGTGTAAGTAAGCGGGCAAAAAGCCGGAAAGGCTCATCTTGAAAAATCTTTTTTCTTTCGGGCTTTCGATTAAAGGAATGCGGGGCAGGGCAAAAAAATGATTTTTGTGTTGTTTAAAAATATTGGCTACACGTGTTGTTGTTCCAGTAATAAACCCTGTTTCTTGTACAATTTTCGCCTCTCGCTCGCCCACCTCATCCATACTTCCATAAGGGTAGGCAAAATGCTCTACCGGTTTTTGTAAAAGGGTTTCTAAATATAATTTACACTCCAATACTTCCCAGGTGGCTTCGGCCAACTGTAACATACTCAACGAATAATGATTAACCGTATGCGCGCCAAGAGTTACCAGCGCATCGTCATTCAGCGTTAGCAGTTGATCGATACTCATGGCTTTCCTTTGTGAACGAGGTTTACAAGGTGGATATTTTGCTATCAGTGTTTGGTAAAAGGTGTATCCGCTCTCGAAGGAGGAGTGTATTATGCGAGCACGAATTTTTAGATAAGCTTCTTCTTTTTGAGCTTGACTGGTTGTTTCTAAAATCATATCACCAATATGGATGTTTGGGTAACAGAGCAATACATCTTCAATATCATACCACCAGCATTTTAAATTGTTCTCAATTAAGGCTTTGGTGATATAGATAGCAAAAGGTAAGTTATGCTTTTTAAAAATAGGGTAGGCCAACGTAAAATTATCCTCATATCCATCATCAAAAGTAAAAACAACGAATTTTTTATTTGAACTTCCATCCATTAAACGTTGTCGCATTTCATCTAGGCTTATAACATCGTAGTTGTGACTCGTAAAGTAGGTTAACGTTTCGTCCAGGTAGGTTGTTGTAACTTCCAAATTACTGCTCCACACGATTCTGTTTGTGTCCTTTTTTTCTACTACTCGATGCAGGGTTATGATATGCCCACAACCACCATAAAATGGTTTTGCTAGTGTATAAAGCCTTAGCTTATATATTATTTGAGTGAGGAGTGACATTTTGTTAAAGCAAATAAATTATATTTTGCAACAAAACATAATAAATAACCTCGAAAATCTATTTGTTGCCCGTTTGAATGGCAAACGAGAGGGCACGCCAAGTATCATGGTGCATTGTTTTGGAGAATACAGTGCTGCGAAAACCAGGTCTTATTGAGCAAAACGGTGGATTAAGGTTGGAAACGAGAAGTGACTGCATGACCCACAAAAGAACAATCGGCTTGTTTCTGAGGCGATCAAACAATTTTTGTTTAATCACAGGAATTAGGGCAAAACGCTGCGTTTCGTATAATTTTACTTTCAATTTTGGCGGCTGTTGGAGCAAACATGACAAACGTTTTTCCTTTGGCATCGCTACCGAAATAAAAGCTAATATTACTATCGAGCGGAGCAGCATTGATGATTTGCAATAAATCAGATTTAGAAATATTACCCCCAAGGGTTGCTCCAACCGGATGTGAAACACTCCAGGCAGATTTAGCCTCATTAAACTCAACAAAAGTCATAGGTACCCCACTGGAATTAACAGCAGTAGAAGACTTAGATTCATTGGTAAAAGCCATCACGACAAAAATGGCAAGGGAGCAAATGGCGAGCAATAATATGACTCTACTCGATTGGTTGGCACTCATATTCATTATGTTAATTGTTTCGATGTCAAAATTAGCAATTTGAAACAATAAAACAACTATTTTTTTTAATTGCCTATAAACTACCAAATAGTCCTATTTAAACCAGGTGAATAGCGACGCTATGAAACATTAACAACATAGACCAGCAAAAAACAATTTGCTTTTTTAATTTTGCTATCTAATAAAATTGTCATGAAACATTTTGATAGAACTGCAATTGGAGTGGTTGCGCTCTTCACCTTGATTACGATGAACTCATTTTCGCAAACGGTATACGTGCAAGAAACAGGAAAGAAGTATCATATTAAAACTTGTTCTGTTGCTGGTAATGGTAAAAAAGGAATGACGATAGCTGATGCAAAGAAGGCAGGCTATGTGCCTTGTAAGGTGTGTAAGCCAGTGCAGGCTGCTGCAGATAAACCACGGCAGGCCGATAAGCCGAAGGAAGGGGAGAAGCAGAAATCGGCTGATATACCCCAAGCGACGGAACCCAAGAAAATCGAAGCGATTAAGCCCAAGGACTAAGAAATATTAACGGGTGTATTACCCATTCGAAGAAATCAGATGCTTCGTTTTTACCTTTCTATCGTGAATAGTTAGGTGCTTCTTTCGTAATAAAAACGTCGTGTGGATGGCTTTCTTTCATCCCAGCACCGGTAATACGAATGAATTTGGCGGCTTGTAATTCTTTTATTGTATTTGCTCCGCAATAACCCATTCCTGCCCTTAGCCCGCCAATATATTGATACATAACTTCACGTAGCTCTCCTTTAAAAGGAACATGGCCAACGATTCCTTCAGGAACCAGTTTTGAAATTTCTTCCTCCGCATCTTGGAAATAGCGGTCTTTGCTTCCCTTTTCCATGGCTTCGATGCTTCCCATACCACGATAAGATTTTACTTTTCTTCCATCAAATATGATGGTTTCACCAGGACTTTCTTCCACTCCGGCAAATAGCGATCCAGCCATGATACAATCGGCACCGGCAACAATCGCTTTCACGATGTCACCGCTATATCGTATTCCTCCATCAGCAATAACCGAAACACCAGCAGGTTGACAAGCCTTGGCGGCCTCATTAATGGCGGTGAGTTGCGGAACACCAATACCAGCAATAATTCGTGTGGTACAAATGGAACCCGGCCCAACACCCACTTTTACCGCACTGGCGCCAGCGTCAACCAATGCTTTTGCACCATCGTAAGTGGCAATATTTCCAACAATAAAATCGTATTCAGAATGTCGGAGCTTAGCTTTTTTAAGCTCATTAATTACCCCTTTACTGTGGCCATGAGCCGTGTCAATAATAATAGTGTCGGCACCAGCATGAATTAACGCATCGATACGTTCTTCCGTGTCGGCAGTAACGCCAACAGCTGCACCCACGCGCAACCTACCAAAACTGTCCTTACATGAATTAGGGTTCGACTTAACCTTTAAAATATCCTTGAACGTAATAAGGCCGACTAATTTATTATCTTTATCAACCACCGGTAGCTTTTCAATTTTATACTGCTGCAATAGTTTTTCGGCGGTATCAAAGTCTGTTTTTTCGGGTGCTACAATAAGATTATTTTTGGTCATCACCTCAAAAATCTTTTTGGTATTGTCTTTCTCAAAACGAAGGTCACGATTGGTAATTATTCCTTTTAGTTTCCCATTTCCATCAATTACGGGTATTCCTCCAATTTTAAATTCCCGCATAATTTTTAGGGCATCCTCAATAACCTGATCTTCAAGTAAGGTGATGGGGTCGAGGATCATGCCGCTTTCTGAGCGTTTTACTTTGCGTATTTGACGAGCCTGTTGCTCAATACTCATGTTTTTATGAATGATACCTAGGCCACCTTCACGCGCCATCGCTATGGCTAATTGATACTCGGTAACGGTATCCATTGCCGCAGAAATGATGGGCACATTAATTCGTAAATTTTTGGTGAGATGGGTTGCAGTGTTGGTTTCTCGAGGGAGCACTTCAGAGTAACCGGGAAGAACTAATACATCGTCGAAGGTTAGACCTTCTGTAGTGAATTTGTTATCGAAAGAGTACATAGCAAATAACTTTTCTTATTTGCGGGGCGAAAGTACGAAATAAAAGTGTAAAGAGAGAATAAAGTAACTTGGCATGATGGTTTAATGCTTCCCGTGCCAGCTCTTTAAACTTGCCTTGCATTGTTTTCAACCAAGCGGGTAAATAAAACAGGTGCTTTACCATCAAGAATCTGGAGATTTACCAAGAATCATATAAAACAAGAAAACGAATTCAAAGCCAGACATGTCGAATTCACTTTAAAACACGACGAATTCAAATTGCTTGCCTCCTGCCATTTTTATATTCCTCTATTTTGTAGGTGGCAATCCATTGCACAGGAATGAATAAATACTTGATGAAAAGAAGCCAACAGCCCCGGGGTTTAATTCTCTGGGGTTTTTTGTGGGGTGGTGAAAAACAAAATGTTCGATTTCGAAGAATTTAGCACGTAACGTTACTTCATGCCCGCCGAATCATTTACTATGAAAATTCTTCTTCTTGCCATGATGGAAACTGCTTTTCACTCGTTGTGAAGGATTATAATCGGGTCCTTTTTGTAGCCCGTGAGGTAAAGGTAGCTTAGCAATTTCAGAACCAATAAAAGTTTCAATCAAAGAAAATTTTCGTTGATCCATCTCATTAATAAACGTAATGGCTTCCCCTGTGGTTTCTGCCCTTGCCGTACGACCGATGCGATGAATATAATCTTCGGCATCGCCAGGTACATCATAATTGATGATAAGTCCAATATCTTCAATATCAATTCCACGGGATAAAACATCGGTAGCGACCAAAACGGGTAGTTTTTTGCTTCTAAAATTACGTAACACTTCTTCTCTCTCCTGCTGATTTAGGTCGGAATGGATGGCACTTGCCTCAATTCCAACTTTACGTAGGTCGCGTTCCAACTCCTTCACCTTTACCTTGGTGCCTGAAAATATGATTACGGAAGATAATTTTTTCTCTTTTAATATCTGCACCGTTAAGGCATTTTTTTGTGCATTATAAACGAGGTAGGCATTTTGTGAAACGCCTTCTGCCGGCTTCGACACGGCTAAACTTATCTGTTGTGGATGGTGTAATAATTTGGAAGCAAGCTGTCGTATTTTGGATGGCATGGTAGCCGAAAACATCAGTGTCTGCCTCTTCTTTGGAAGGTGAGTGATAACCTTCATGATGTCATCCACAAAACCCATGTCAAGCATGCGATCGGCTTCGTCAAGGATTAAATGTTTGAGATGTTGCAACTTTACATTACCCATATTCAAATGAGAAATTAGTCTTCCGGGTGTTGCAATCACAATATTCACCCCATGTTTGAGTGCTTTCTTCTCTTGCTCAAAATCAGCACCGTCACCTCCCCCATAGATGGCCTGTGAGTTAATGGAGGTATGGTAAGAAAACCCTTGCAAGGCTTGATAAATTTGTAAGGCCAACTCACGCGTTGGTACAATAATGAGTGTATCGGTATGATCGCTAGGCTCTAAGGCAAGCTTGTTTAAAATAGGCAATAAAAAGGCCGCAGTTTTGCCGGTGCCTGTTTGGGCACAACCAATCAGGTCGTGACCCGACGTGATCATGGGAATGGCTTGCTCCTGAATGGGAGTGGGTGTTTCAAAACCCATGTCGTCAAGGCCGCTCTGTATATCTTTTTCGAAATTAAAATCTGAGAATTGCAATGGTTAAGAAGTAAGCAAAGATAGGCAGATAATTCCGGATTTTTGGGTCTAAAATTTTAGTGGTAATGAGTGCCTTATTAACACCCCAATGGGAGTAAATTAGTTGCCTTTGAATCTCGTAATTTTATAACATCGTTAAACTGGTGAAGGGATGAAAAAACTAAATTACGTTGCTAAACGCAAGCACAGTGCTCCATAAATAACGATAAGCGATTTTATATTTATTTTTTACAATTAAAATATATTTCTACATTTGAAGCAAAATCTAAAAATTAATCTTCTACTACAATGAAATCACTAAAATTTTTATCAGTACTTTTTATTTTGTCCGCAGTTGTATTCTCTTCATGCTCTAAACAAGGAAAACTAGAAAAGAGATTGGATGGGAAATGGAACATGGATCTTGTAACTTACGAAGAGCGGGTGAACGGTATCGTTGATCCAGCTTCAAAGGAGTCGTACTCCAATTTCGGAGAAGTTCTATTGGTGAGGGGGGATAAAACAAATACCGGAACGCTAACCATGACATTTCTAGGACAGACGGTCATACAAACCATTACAAATTGGACGAATACAGAAGATAAGTTAACGATTGTATCTACCGATGGTGTTACTTCTGAGACCACCGTTTTTGATATTATTACCAACGAAAAAGATAAGCAGGAGTGGACCACTACCCAAACCACGACCAACGGAGGTATTACTACAGTAGAGAGTACCAATTATAAATTGTCTAGAAAATAGCATTTGCTCTTTTTTGATTTTGCTTTATCGTAATTAATTTACTTTAGGCAGGTGGGTTATCCGATTCAATTATCGAATAGGGCGGTTTTTAGTTGGCTATGATTTTGGCGCTGATAAATGCGTATCAGGACAATGCGATGGTTTTATAGTGAAATTCAGGGAAAGGGTTCCATTCCGTTTTATTGATTAACTCAAATTTTAATTCAACAGATGGTTGTATGCGTGTAAAACAACATTTCCTGACGGGTGCTTTTTTCCTGCTTTCCTTCTTTCTTTGTGCGCAGCCATTTCCCGGTAAAATTGGAGTGAATTTAGAAGGTATTGGTGGCACGGCATTAGCGTTTCCAAATGTTATATTTACGGCTTCTGCATGGCAGAGTATCGCCAACTCAGGCGCCAACGCAACCCAAGATGCACAAGGGTGGCCAACCGAAGATTTTCGAGTCGTGTTTTTCGACCATCGGCCAACCAATGCCTGGAACAATGTGCCGGATGATCCACAGAAATATGTTGTCGATCAAAGTGGAACCTATTCACTTTCATTTAAAGGACAGGCTACCCTGACTTCCTGGAGCGATGCCCCTATTATGTTCCAAAACCAAGCGTATAATGCGCTTTTAAATAGTACAACAGTTGATCTTGTTTTCCCTCCAGGAGGAGGAGCCAACGCCACGCTCCTTGGCAACTATGGATTTTTGATGGTTAACTTTACGCAAACCAATTATTCAACCGGGATAAAAGGCGTAAAAGAAATACGTCTTATTCGCCCAGGTTATCAGCATAATACCCCACAACTTTTTAGAACATCGTATCTTAATTCATTGAGCCCATTTAGTACTCTTCGTTTTATGGACTATGTACGTACCAACGATATTGATGCAGGATACCCAAATAAGCAATTATGGACCAATAGGCAACAACCCAATGCAGCGCGTTTTACTAAAGGGGCTCCTTGGGAAACCATTATTGCTCTTGCAAATTATACAGGTAAAGATATTTGGATTAATATTCCTATAGATGCCGACAGCATGTATGTCGTTGAACTGGCTAAGCTAATGAATACGAGCCTTCGGCAAGAGATTGCTATTTATATCGAATACAGCAACGAAGTTTGGAATGGTTCATTCACACAATTCAAATACAACGATAATGCAGTAATACAATCAGCTGAAGATGCTGACATTAGAGCAAGCACACCCTGGGACGACAGAAGAAGAGCCAGAAGAGTGGCGAAGCAAGTGATAAAATTCGGGAAGATTTTTGAAAACATCATGGGTGTCACCGTCGCTTCCAGAACCAAAATACGTCCTGTTTTTGCCTGGCAAATAGGAGGCTACCTAACCTGGTATGATGATGTACTTAATTGGATTAACACGACATATGGTGCTCCAAAAAACTTCATTTACGGCCTCGCCTCTGCCCCTTATTTTGGGGAGGCTAACGCCTCCTCTACCGCCACGCCACTGCAACTAATAGCCGCTATGACGGTGAGTAGCGATAGTAATGTGACGAGTGTGAAAACGGTAGCCCAATATGCCTATCAATGGCAAATTAAACATTTGCAATATGAGGGCGGCCCCGATAATGGGGGTGGCAGTACTACCAATATAGGCAACCGTATTACGGCCAATCGACTTCCTGAAATGAAGACAGCGGTAATTCATAATTACAAAGACAATTGGTTCTCCGCCAGCGCCAACGGAACAGCACCTATTGGAACCAACGACTTGGCTAACTACTTCGTGATGAGCGGTAACGTAAGCAGGTATGGTTGTTGGGGAGCTACCGAAGATTTGAACTATTTGCAAAATTTATCCAATGCACCCAAATACGATGCTTTATGTGTTCTTACGGGAATGTGTGGGAACACACCAGCAGTAGCACTCACAGCTCCTGCCAATAATACAAAAGTCGTCGCCAACTCCTCTGTTACCATCTCAGCCACGGCCACCGATGTGGATGGAACGGTAAAAAAAGTAGAATTTTTTATAGGATCAACGCTCATGGGTGTGGATAGTATAGCTCCTTATTCAATAACCTGGATACCGGTAAAATTAGGCATTGTAGGTATTTTAGTGAAGGCCATCGACAATAGCGGAAAATTTACGTTTACCAATGCTAATGCGATAGAAGTTATTAGCAATGCTTCTGGGGTAATGGAAGAAGAACCCAAAATGAGTTTCAGTGTCTACCCTGTTCCTGCAAATAATTCTTTATCGATCTCGTTTTCGAATGGTCGTCTTCCCAATTCTAAAATAGAAATAAGAGACCTGTCTGGCAAATTGCTTCTCCTTCAATCGGTTACCACCCATGAAATGAAACTAGACGTAAGTGATTTATCCAATGGGATGTATTTCATGGTTATGGCATTGGAAAACGGAAAAACGATAACTAAAGAAGTAATGATAAGTCGATGATCCCCCCCATGGAAAACATTGGAATCGACACGTATGCACGATCTAATATTATGATTAGAATCACACAAGTTTAGGAACAAAATAATATAACTTTACAAACATTAAGGGCATACTGTTTTTATAATCACTATTCGTATTGCTTTTGTGGGTTGCAATAGGAGCGAAAAGTAGCACAGCAGGCCCGAAATATGATGTGTCTCGATGATGAAAAGTAATATTGGTGTGGTTATTCTGGCAGCAGGCAACTCAAGTAGAATGGGACAGGGGAAGATTTTTTTGCAGATGACCAATGGCAAATCATTTTTAGAAAATTGCATCGACCGTTTTTATGCGTATGGAATACGAAACATCGTTATTGTTATTCAGGCTAAATATTTAGAAGTATTGGAAACGTTATTTTGTAATAATAAAGCAAGGCCACTATTTGTTGTCAATAATAATCCCGAATACGAACGATTTTATTCCTTACAATTAGGTATAAAAGCCCTGGGGGATGTGGAGTTCAGTTTTATTCATAATGTAGATTGCCCTTTTTTCGATGTTTCGACCTTGGAATTATTAGGTTCAAATAAAGATAAGGCAGATTATATCTGCCCAGCCTTTAACAACCAAGGAGGACATCCTATTTTAGTAAATAAATCGACCTTAGCATATTTACTAAGCCGGCCATCCGATGCGGTGTTAAAGGAGGAGCTAAAATCGAAAACAAGGTTGAATATACCGGTAACCAACGAATTAATAACCGTTGATATTGATACCCCTGAAGAATATAATAAGTATTTAGTCCAAAAGTGATCGACATCTTTAAAATAGTAGCACAAGAAAAGGCCATTGGGAACCATACGGCACTGTGTATCGTTGTATCCACTAAAGGTTCTACGCCTCTAAAAGCAGGATCGAAGATGCTTGTTTTGGCCAATGGTAAAATTGTGGGTACCATTGGTGGTGGAAGCCTTGAAAAGAAGGTTATTGAAGATGCCTTGGAAGTGATGGAAACCAGTGCCCCAAAACTATTTCAGCATCACCTGTTGCAAGAACATGGGATGTGTTGTGGGGGTACAGTGAATGTATATATTGAATCGATTATGCCACCAGAAAAATTAATTATTTATGGAGCCGGGCATGTAGGCCGTGCGCTTTCTAATTATGCAACATCATTAGCATTTGATGTTTATGTTGTTGACGACCGAAAAGAGGAAATGGATAAATTAGAAAATAGCGCAGTCCATAAAATTACCTCGGGGTATGCTGAAAGTTTTTCAAGTATTATATTCGATGCACATACCTATATCGCTATTATGACTTACGACCATAAAATAGACCGAGCTATTTTGGCTTCCTGCATAAAAAAAGAGGTGGCTTATTTAGGAATGATCGGGAGTCGTAGAAAGGTAGAAGTAACACGCAAAATGTTTTTGTCAAATCAAACATGCCATGCGGATGAAATGGCAAAGGTGGATATGCCGATGGGATTTGATATAAAAGGGACTAGTCCCGAAGAAATTGCCATTAGTATTTTGGCTAAAATTATTGAAGTGAAGAACACGAAAAAAGCACCTCAGATATCCGAGTATAGTAATTCAGAACATAATAGCACCTTAGCAGAATGCGGATTTTAACATTAAACGTAAATGGTACCAAGCATCAGGTATTGGTAAATGAGCATGATACGCTTTCGAAAGTGATTCGTGAAAAAATTAATCTTACAGGCACAAAAATTGGTTGTGAGCAAGGAAGTTGTGGAGCCTGTACGGTACTTGCCGATGGCATACCGGTGTTGAGTTGTATTACTCCAGCCCTGCGCATGGATGGAAGCAGTATCCTCACCATCGAGGGTGTGGCCGACAAAGACAAGCCCAATAAACTTCAAGAGAAATTGGTGGAACATGGCGCCATTCAGTGTGGCTATTGCACCCCCGGAATGGTCATGACCTCAATAGCTTTCCTCAAAGAAAATCCTCAACCATCACGTGAGGAAATACAGGAAGCACTCTCCGGGAATTTATGTAGATGTACAGGATATAAGAAGATTATTGATGCAGTAGTCTCCTATGTCAAAGATTCAAACATTTCTTCCGATTTTAAATTTAAGGATGATGCATCGAAATTTGCCATGGTAGGCCACGGAAGACCCTATATCGAAGCAGCAAAGAAAGTTTCGGGAAAAGCAGATTATGCCGATGATATAAAAATCAAAAATGCACTCTTTTGTAAGTTTGTAAGAAGCACCCACGCGCATGCTCGAATTGATGCGATTCATACTTCTGAAGCTAAAAAGTTGGAAGGAGTGAAGGCTGTTCTTACCGGCAAGGAGCTACCTATTTCTTTTGGGGTATTGCCCATATCACAGGATGAAACAGCACTTGCGGTTGACAAAACCAGGTACTTAGGTGAAATTGTAGTTGCTATTGCTGCCGAAACAGCGGAAATAGCAGAGCAGGCTTGCAGGCTTATAAAAATTGATTATACTCCCTACAAACCTTTTTTTGAAATGGAAGAATCGGTTTCGGATATTGGCGAAAACGAAAAAATTCATGCCTTCACGAAGTTTAATAATAATATTCAGAAGAAAGCAGAATTACGTTTTGGTGAGCAACAAAAAGGCTTGGAAGAAGCGGATCACCGGATTGCAATGGAGTTTAACTTTCAGGGTATCAATCATGGCTTTACTGAGCCTCATGCCGCTACCGCCTGGTGGGATGAAAATGGTTTGACGATTATTACCGCCACTCAGGTTCCACATTATCTGCATCGATTTCTGGCCAAGGTATTGGAAACGCCTATGAATAGAATTCGGGTTATAAAACCTTATGTAGGCGGTGGCTTTGGTGGCAAAAGCGATCCCTTTCCACATGAGATGATCATCTCATATCTCTCAAAAATAACGGGGCGTCCGGTGAAGATGCGCTTTAATCGTGAGGAAGTATTTCTTACCAATCACGGAAGGCATCCATCTAAAATGAAATTAGAATTAGGTATGAGCAATAATGGCATTATTGAGGTGCTCGATGCCGATATTGTTATTGATGGTGGCGCTTACGGTAGCTTTGGTGTAGTTACTACCTATTATAACGGGGTGCTATTACAAGCTCCGTATAAAATAAATAATTTTGGTTTTAAAACGCTGAGAGTTTATACGAACAAACCACAATGTGGTGCCATGCGGGGTCATGGAGCAGTGAACTCTCGTTTTGCAGTAGAGTCGATGTTGGATGTGATGGCCAGAAAACTAAATATTGACCCATGTGAATTGCGATTTAAAAATTTCCTCGATTCGGATACTTTAACCGTTGGTCAGTATCGAATTACGTCCAATGGAAGCTCTCTTAGTTTACGAAAAGTGATGGAGCAATCGGATTGGGGAAATAAATTCTCCAAACTTCCCTACGGTCATGGTTATGGTGTAGCTTGTGGCTTTTTTATTAGCGGTAGTGCCTTGCCTATTCATTGGAATGAATATCCTCAATCGGTAGTACATCTTAAAGTAGATATGGATGGCAGAGTGTTGATTACCTCCGGAGCGAGCGATATTGGGCAAGGGAGCGATACCATGCTAGCAATCATCGTGGGTGAAATACTGGGTTTAAGTATGGACAATTTATATGTGGTAGCCGGAGATACGTTGCTTACCCCCATTGATTTAGGGAGCTACTCGAGTAGAGTAACTTTTATGGCGGGCAATGCCGCGAAGATGGCCGCCGAAAACCTTCGTGAGAAAATTCTTGAAGCGGTGGCTAAATATACGGAAACAGAAATAGCGGAATTAAATATTGGCAATGAACGGGTTTTTTCAAATGATTTGAAAGTGAATTTAACATGGAAAGAAGCCGTAGAGATGGGAACACGGTTTGTGGGTGCATTAAATACTAGTGGCTTTTATAATTCACCCAAATTAGGTGGCGATTTTAAAGGCGCGGGCGCCGGCCTGAGTCCATCCTATACCTTTGGAGCTTTGGTAGCTGAAGTTACCGTGGATACAGAAACAGGGTTTGTAAAAGTAATCAACATGTGGGGTGCACACGACTGCGGCAAAGCATTAAATCCGTTGGCTGTCGAAGGGCAATTGGAGGGCTCGTGGCACATGGGCCTTGGGCAGGCGGTGAGTGAAGAAATGAGGTACACTAAAGGGTTGCTTCTCAATGCCAATTTACTCGATTACAAAATCCCTACTTCCCTCGATACGCCACCCATTTATTCAAATATCATTGAAACGATTGATCCGGAAGGGCCTTTTGGAGCGAAAGAAACAGGTGAGGGTGCCTTGCATCCTTCATTACCGGCTATCGCAAATGCTGTTTATGATGCAGTAGGAATACGAATCACCTCGCTTCCAATAAGGCCGGAAGAGGTATTAGCAAAATTGAAAGAAAAAAACAATAACATACTATGATGGTTTCAGAAAACACGTATACGAAGCCTGCTACCCTGGAAGAAACGATTCAACTCGTTTCTCAATATGGTGATAATTTTAAGTTTATTGCCGGGGGTACCGATATCATGGCAAACAAATATCAAGGCAATGATTTAACACATCATTTTATTGATATCACCGGGATAGTGGCGCTTAACGGAATTCATGTAAATGATAATTATATTGTTATTGGGGCACTCACCCGCTTGGACGACTTGAAAAAGTCGAGAGAGATAAACGAAGAATTTCCTGTGTTAATTGAAGCGGCACATGCCGTTGGCTCTCCCTTAATAAGAAAAACAGCAACTCTTGGTGGAAATATTCTTTGCGAGAATCGTTGTATCTTTTACAATCAGTCGGAGTGGTGGAGAGAGGCCGTTGGCTATTGTTTAAAATGTAGCGGCAATGTTTGTATTGCCACCGGTGGTAAAAAAGCTTGTTTTTCGGAGTTCATCTCCGATACCGCACCGGCACTCATCAGCATGAATGCTCAGGTAAGGCTTATAGAGCCCGAAGGCGAACGCGTGATTGCCTTAGAAGCATTATACACGGGCGATGGTGTGAACCCCAAAACCATTAAGAATACGTCGATCCTAAAAGAAATACTCTTACCTCGTTCGCAAAAGTATCGATGTGCATTTAAAAAATTAAGATTACGTGAAACCTTAGAATTTACTTCCTTAACAACGGCTGTATCTATTAATAAGCATGATATTATCAGGATTGTATTGGCAGGCGTCGACCCAAAACCTGTATTGATAGAAGGGAAATTAGGTGATGATAAAGAGGTGCTTATTGTAAAAGCCATTAAAGGAGCTAGGGCGGTAGAGAATGATATGTTCTCCAGAAGCTATAGAAGAGATATGATACGTGTATTTTTAAATAATTGTTTTAAACAAATTGATATATAAAATGGAAAGCAACACTTCAAAGATGCTTCTTAACGAGCATGAAATTATTAAGACGGTAGAAGGTACCATCTATGCAATGGATTTATTATGGGAGAAAGACCCGGAAAAATATCAATCCCTGGTTGCAAGAATGCTGTACTTTTTCAAGGAATATAGCGACCGGTTCCATCACTATAAAGAAGAAAATGTATTGTTCCCCGAAATGCGAAGTCACCCTAACTTTACGCTACATGAGATTATTGACGAGTTGGAAGAGCATCATAAAATGTTTCGTGAATATACTCGTGAAATAAAGGAGGCGATAGAGAACCGTCAATTTGAAAAGGCACATGGTATTTTGAAAAAGTATATCAACGATTTATTAGATCATATCGCCGTGGAAGATGATGAGTTGTTTAGCATGGCAGAGAACTTGTTCAGCGAAAGTCATTACGAAAAACTCTTTTATCAATTTAAAGATATCGACTTGGAACTAGGTGAAGCCTTTAAAAAAGAACTCGAAAAAATTCCTCAGGAGCTGAGAGATAGTTTGTGAAGAATAAGCCACTGATTGAAACACGGCCGGCATACAATAGTTATTCGACGTACATTCGAAGTGCGTTTGGCGAACGGGTTCAGAAAATATCCATCAACACCGGTTATTCTTGCCCTAACCGAGATGGTACCAAAGGCCTTGGAGGCTGCACCTACTGCAATATAAACTCCATCAAGCCGGATTATGCCAATGCTAAAAAAAGTGTCACAGAGCAACTGAAAGAAGGAATTGATTTCTTCTCTAAAAAATACACTTCTTTAAAATACCTGGCCTATTTTCAATCGTACACCAATACCTATAGCAATAACGAAGAGTTAATAAGAACCTACGAAGAAGCCTTGAGTTTCCCGGATGTGATAGGTTTAGTTATTGGAACTCGCCCCGATTGCATTTCTAACGAAATAGTGGAGTACCTGCATCAAATTTCAAAAACAAAATATGTATCTGTAGAGTTAGGTATCGAATCGACGAATGATGTAACACTTCAAAAAATTAATCGTTGCCATACGTATGCAGAAACCATCGAAGCCGTGGAGCGGCTAGCTAAAAACAACCTGCTTGTAGGCGGGCATCTCATTCTTGGTTTTCCATGGGAAAGCAGGTCCGACTTAATTTCGCACGCTCAAAATATTTCTCTTCTACCCTTGAAGTTTCTTAAGATACATCATCTGCAAATTCTGGAGCATACGCAGCTTGCCAAAGAATATAACCTAAATAAAGAAGCGTTTACTTTTTATGATTCACAAGAGTATCTTTCACTCATCATCGAGTTTTTAGAAAACCTACGTCCGGATATCGTAGTACAGCGTTTTATTTCCGAATCGCCCAAAGCGTTGCTTATTGCGCCGCATTGGAAAGGCATAAAAAATTATCAATTTGCTACTTTAGTAGAGCATAAATTGAAGGAATTAAATACCTGGCAGGGGCGTTTGGCTTAGCGTATAATACAAAACGGGATAGTAGGTAAGCCGAACCACCATCCAACCCGATGTTTTTTATTCCCCACTCACTTTTCTAAAAACAATATGGGCCAGAAGCACAAATGGTACTTATCTTTTTGCCCCGACACGCAAAGTTTTGCCGTCTCTTCTGATGAGGTATTTTTCATCTGGTAAATTTCATAGACATTTATTCTATTCGCAATATGTACTTCGCTAGGCGCTTACATTCATTTTAAAATTGGAGGGCAAATGCAAGTATAATATTTAGGTGATATTAGTGTTCTTGAATTTGATTTTTTTTATTAACTTTGAAATATAAACTAAATTAAAAATTTAATACTTAATTATTATGAAAAATCTCGCCAAAATTTCTGTGTTTATTTTTGCTATTATTTTTACCATTATTATCAGTTGCAAAAAAAGTAAAGTTGTTTCTAAAACCACCACAACTGATTACACCATTACTCCTGAAAGTATGGAATCGAGCGAAATTACTTTAACCGTTTTAGGGCAGCAACGAGAAAATCCTTATACAGTAGAGAACGTTACTGCCGCCTATAATTTTGTCCATGGAACAACCATAGGCAGTTTGCCTACTACAGATCAATATTTAAGATTTGCACCTACAAATGTATCTCAAGTGAAATTATTAGTAGAGTCGAATCTTACCTTGTTTGATTATCCACTAGATTATGAAGTAATAACTATGGGTGATTATTATCATGACCCTTCCAGAGCGGAAGGAAATCCTACCTATTATTACGCTGTTATAGCTCCGAATGAAACAAAACCGAATGTTCCATATACCGTTCTTGCCAATTTAAATCTGTATAATAATGAAGAAACTGTGGTACGAAAGGCTTTGGAACTAAAAGGCTACAATCCGGACACAGAGGGATACGCCATTAGGGATATTTCTGGTGATGCCACAAATGATCTGCCTACTAAAATGGCCAAAAAAGAAGAGAATCCTTGGGGAACCGATGGAGAATGGACTGGAGGTGGAGGTGGTACAGGAAGTAATTTTACCCAAACAATTACGGGAAGTGGTCTAATTAAAAGTGCCAATTGTGCCTGTAAGGCAAGCACTGATACACGAAATCCGGCAGGTTGTATAAACTTGACGACACACAGTTTTCTACCACAGGACAATGTAACACATATGTTGGTGTGAGACGTGCCAAAGTAACGGTTCGTGACAACTGGTTCTTTTTTCATAGTACTCATTCCAATGATGGAGGATGTTGGTTTTTTTCTAATTTAAAGTTTTATGGAAGAAGTTGGAGAACAATTAAATTTACTAATGATTGGATAACTTGTAAAGGACTAAATCACCAAATTGGCAAAGATATTTTTTGGTATATGTTCCCAGTGCATAAGGGGTGGATTTTTGCTGGAGGTCCTATTTTCAACAATATGGAAGATTGCATCGATAGAGATGATGCTACTGAAACCCTTCAACATCGTTATTGGATGGCAGCAACTACTAATAATGCTTTATTCGAATATCGAGATTGGTGTGCTCTCCAAAATGTAACATTGCCAGTTTCTGATTTACAAGTGCTTAATACTACTTTTGATATTGAAGGCTCTGCTGCCCCAATGTTTGATAAAATTAATGACGAAAACAAATGGCCAAATCTTCCAATTAATGATTGGGGATTTTTTGTGCTAGGGTTAAAGCAACAAACTGCCCAATTGCCATTTGGAATTCCACTTGTTGGTTTAGAAGCCTATTTAAATCACTTTTCACCTGATGTTGTAATTAATTATAATGTTTCAAGCTATAAAAGCGATAATGCAAAAGAAATAATGTATCATGAATACGCACATGTAAGTCACTACACACGAATGTTGCCAAACGCAGCCGATTACTGGACCATTGATCTTCCTTTATTTGTAATGGACCCAGGATATGGTACAGATCCTAATACTTCAAGGGGAAAACGAGTTAGTATTAATGAGAATTGGGCATATTTCATAGGCCCTGCAGTTGCAGATGAAGCATACGACTTAAAACATAGCGGTACTCAATCTTCAAATATTCTTGATATTCAGCTAACTCGATGGAAAAACACAAATGAAAAGAGCATGTTTTATTCGACTAACTCTACAGTTGATGGATTTTATATTAGAGTTGGATTGTATCGAGACCTTTGGGATATTAATCCAACTGGAGATCCATATGAGAATGGTGATTTGGTTGGATTTGAGAACTTTGGAGGTATTACACCAGTTGATATTTTGAGTTTAATGGATCATAATATGCAAAGTCCAGCACAATTAAAGAATGCAATACAAAATGGATTTGTGTCAAATTCTAATTTAAATAATTATAATATATTAATGACAAAGTATGGTTTGTAAAATGAAATTAATTTTTTTAATTCTAGTATTCTTCGTTTTTGTAAACCTGGATTGCCATAAAAGCAAATGCGCCCATCCTTATTTATTTGATATTCCATACCATCATTCCTTACTAAACGATACCATTAGCGTAGGTGACACAATTTGGGTTACAGCTGATTTTGGCCCACAACTAATTGATAATTCCTCAGGAGAAGTATGCACATTTAATAATATAAATTTTCAAAGTAATCTGATATTCGGCGAAATTTCAGGAACAAAACCTAGATACATAAATGAAAAGTTTACCTTGATAAATATAATTGGCTCAGCAACATTGAATTATTTTAGTACGGATACAATTTACACCTTGGGTAAGGGAGGTAGCTATGACATTATCTATGAAGGAAAGTTAAATTACAAATTGAAATTAGGTTTTGTCGCACAAGAAAAAGGTCTTTATTCTGCAAATTATACCTCTCGTTTTTTAAATCGTAAGATTGAGAAAGTTGATACAAAATGCGATGGAGAGATTTACATTCAAGGTGCTATGAATGATAAAGATACCGCATCGAATAATTTCCACTTAACTTCTTATTCAAATAATAATTTCTATAAGACAATCTCTGTTAATGAATTTCAGAATGAAGGAATGTTTTGTTTTGTAGTGAAGTGATAAAAATCAGAAGCAAAAAAAGATAATTCAGGCAAACTTAATCGAAGCAGTAAAAGCAAAAGAGTTTCAATCTTTATATGGATTGCTTATATAAATAAATGAAAAACATATTTTACATCTTCGTTTTTCTCGTATTTGTAAATATGGATTGCCATAAAAGCAAATGCGTACAAGAGTATGTATTTGATTTGCCATATACTCATTCTTTGTTGAATGATACCATCAGTATTGGTGATACCATTTGGATTACAGCCGATTTTGGCCCTCAACTTAGTGATAATAAAACAGGAGAGGTTTGCACTTTTAATAAGATTGATTTTATCAGCTTTTTAATTTTTAGTGAAATTTCAGGCCCTAAACCAAGGTATGTAAATGAGAAGTTTAATTTGATTAATATTGTTGGTTCGGCAACCTTGAATTTCTTTAGTAACGATACGAATTATACCTTAGGCAAGGGAGGTAGTTATAGTATAAATTACGAAGGAACATCTAACTACAAGTTGAAATTAGGATTTATTGCAAAAGAGAAAGGGCTTTACACTGCGAGTTATGGCTTTCCCAGGCTGGATCGTAGAATGAATTTTGTTGAAACTGAATGCAATGGAGATATCTACATATTAGGGGCAATGAATAATAAGGATACCACTGTGAATAATTTTCATTTAACTTCTTATTCGAGTGATAGTTTTTATAAGTCAATTTCTGTTAGTGAATTTCAGAAAGATGGGAAGTTTTGTTTTGTCGTGAAGTGAGTGAGATGCAATTAGATGGAATTTCAATCGATGCATTTCAAAAAAAACAAAACAGTTTCTCGTACTGCATCAAAGCATATATAAAAATGAAAAATATATTTTACATCTTCGTTTTTCTCGTATTTGTAAATATGGATTGCCATAAAAGCAAATGCGTACAAGAGTATATTTTTGATGTGCCCTATAATCATACTTTATTGAACGATACCATTTGTATTGGTGATACCATTTGGATTACAGCCGATTTTTGGCCTCAATTAACAGATAATAAAACAGGAGAAGTTTGCACCTTTAATAATATTGATTTTCAAAGTAGTTTGATATTCGGCGAAATTTTAGGTTCTAAAATGAGGTTCCTAAATGAAAAGTTCACCTTGATTAATATTATAGGTTCTGCAACCTTAAGTTTCTTCAGTAACGATACGAACTATACCTTAGGTAAGGGAGGTAGTTATGAAATAAAATACGAAGGCACCGTAAATTACAAATTGAAATTGGGTTTTATACCTAAGGAAAGAGGGCTTTATACCGCGATGTATAGCTCTTCAAAGTTGGATCGGAGAATTGAAAAGATTGAAACAAAATGCGATGGAAATATTTATATCCAAGGCGCAATGAATAATAAAGATACCACTGAGAATAATTTCCATTTAACATCTTATTCAAATGATAACTTCTTTAAAACGATCTCAGTAAGTGAATTTCAAAAGAATGGAATGTTTTGTTTTGTTGTGAAATGAGTGGGAAGAGAAATAATTAATTGGAATTTCAATCGAACCATGGGAAGCTAAATTGGTAATGCTTTTGAAAGTGTATTTCAAGTATTAAAAAATTTGTATTTCGAATTCAATTTAAAATTGGAGGACTAATACGATACAACAAAGCATTTATTCCAACATCAGTTGGCAATTTTCCAGTAACCCGTTTTTTAAAACTTTGCGATGATGTCGGAATCACAGATTTAACAGATTGAATGATTACACGGATTAAAAAATTAAAATGGTTACAGACTTGAAATATATGGAGATAAAAGAAAAAAGTAGAGGTGTTTCTTTTGAAGTAGAAAAAGTTTTTGGTAACGGTTTTCAGGAAGTCATTGATCAAAGGGCATTGGCTTGGGATATGAAACAAGCAGGATTAGAATAGGCCAGAGAAATAGCGCAAGATATTTATTATAAAATCTTCCTGAGCCTATCGGTACTCGAGCTTTAAAAGAGTTGTTTTATGGGATCAATAAGTAAATTTGTGGAATCCTTTAATCTTCTAAATCCGTGATTCAGACGAATTATAATCCTGATGTACTGTTAGTTCAAAGGAATGCAAAGAAAGTTTTTTAAATGAAAATTAGCCAATGCCTTTTGCTTGCCTTATCCTTGATCGATAAATCCATCACTAATAATTTATTCAGTATCTGAAAAAGAAAACGACATTCAAGAGCCCGAGGAGTAAGGCAATGTAAAAAGATTAATAAGTTAAATTAACTTCCCCACACGGGCTTTCGTTTCTCAAGAAAGGAGTTGATCCCTTCATTGGCATCTTTGGTTGCCATCAACTGGTTTACATACAAGCTTTCCAGCTGAGGTAAAAAGCTGGTGAGGATATGATTGAATTTCATTCGCGAGGCTCTCACACCAAAGCGAAGAGAAGATGCACTTTTAGGTATAATATTTTTTTCTATCCATTCTAGTGTTCCTTTTTCCAGGGCTTCTTTGTCGTCAAAAACTTCATTTAGCAACCCCATCGTTTTACCTTCCTCAGCAGTGATGGTTCGACCAGTTAATAAAAGGTCTTCGGCACGGGCCAGGCCAATTTTTTCGGGTAAAATAATGGAAGCCGGCGGGGGGAATACGCCTAAAATAATTTCAGGCTGACCTAATTTTGCCGTCTTATCGGCAAAAAGAAAATTACACATGATGGCTAGCTCCATTCCTCCTCCAAGGCATTGACCCGATATTTTTGATAAGGTAGGAATAGCCAAATCTCTAAGAGTGTAAAATAATTTGTGAAAACTATGGAGCATCGCACCGGCACTATCTTTCTGATGTTCTTCCACACTGGCTCCGAAAGAGTAGTGCTTGCCTTCGCCTTCAAAGGTTATCAGTTTTATTTTGTGTTGGTTTTTAAAAGAGGTTAAAAGGGTTTGCAACTCCTCCATCATCAGATGATCGAGTACATTGCCTTTGCCGTCGTCAAGTAGTATTCGAGCAACCGTTTCGTTGTAGAGGTATTCAATATTTATTTTTGCCATGCTTAGTTCAGAGGGGTTGAAATAATATATTTAGCTTTTAGTATTTCTTTGCCACGTTCGATGGCTTTCTCATTTTCAGGTATTAAATGATGATGCCTCGATGGTAATGACTTTTCAAGTCCTTTGCGCATAAAGGCGGGTTCAATTACGGGCTTTAGTTTGAGGAAAGCACCTAGGATATACATGTTAAAACCTTTCTTAAAATTTTGTTTCGCTGCTTCATCGGCCGCTTCAACGGTATAAATATTAATATCAGTTCTTGTAGGATGACTTGTAATTCCACTCGGATCGTAAATCATGATTCCTCCTTTTTTTACTGAATTCTCAAATTTGTCCAACGACTGCTGGTTTAAAATGATAGCCGTATCGAATTTATTTAAAATAGGGGAGCTAATTCGTTCATCGCTTAGTATTACGGTTACATTTGCTGTGCCACCACGCATTTCAGGGCCATAGGAGGGCATCCAGCTCACTTCCTTGTTTTGCATCATGCCTGCATAGGCGAGAATTTTTCCCATCGATAAAACGCCTTGTCCTCCAAATCCGGCGATGATTATTTCTTCAGTCATTTCTTTTAATTTATGAGTTCAATAATTAGGTGATGATTTATTTACGTACTGTTTCGTAGCGTAATTTTTACGCCATATTTTATGGTTTAGGCACTTTTATATCACCGAGAGGGAAAACAGGAAACATATTTTCTTCCATCCATTTATTCGATTCGAGCGGTGTCATTTTCCATCCCGAATTGCAGTTGGAAACAATCTCTACAAACGACAATCCTTTTTTGTCGAGCTGGCACTGTACCGCTTTTTGAATTGCTTTTTTTGTTTTGCGCACATTAGCAGGTGTATGCACACTTTGGCGGGTTACAAAACAAGTGCCTGGAAGCATGGCAATCATCTCCGTAATTTTTAATGGATAGCCCATCGATACCACATCTCTTCCATACGGCGAGGTTGCCGTTTTCATATTAGGCAGGGTGGTGGGTGCCATCTGTCCACCGGTCATTCCATATATTCCATTATTTACGAAGAAGATGCAAATATTTTCGCCACGGTTACAAGCATGTATGGTTTCGCCGGTGCCTATGGCAGCGAGGTCGCCATCACCTTGATAGGTGAACACAAATTTATCGGGTAGTAATCGTTTTATGCCTGTGGCTACTGCCGGAGCTCTTCCGTGTGCAGCCTGTTGCATATCGATATCTAAAAAATCGTAGGCCAATACGGAGCACCCTACTGGTGCAACACCAATGGTTTGCGATTGAAGATTCATTTCTTCAATCACCTCCATAATGAGCCGGTGAGCAGTGCCATGACCACATCCGGGGCAATAGGATAGTGCCTTTGGGGTCATCAACGGAGTTCTCGAATAAACAAGATTCTCTTGCTGGCAAATACTTTCTCTAGTTAGTTCCTCTTCCATAATTGTTTTTGCTGATAAAAATTTCTTCCATTCTATTTAACACTTCATCGGGTGCCGGTATAATGCCGCCCAATCTTCCGAAGTGTTCTACTTTTACGGCGCCGTTTGCACCGAGGCGTACATCTTCGATCATTTGTCCGGCACTCATTTCCACACATAAAATGCCTTTCACCTGTTTCGCCAATTTAGCAACTTCATCATAAGGGAAAGGGAATAGGGTAATCGGTCGAAGAAGTCCAACTTTTAGTCCTTTTTCTCTTCCTAGCTGTATTGCCTTTTGGCATACACGTGCACTCGACCCATAGGCCACGAATAAGTACTCTACATCATCACACATCAACGTTTCGAAACGTACTTCATTCTCTGTAATTCGTTTAAATTTTTCCTGTAGATGAATATTTATTTTTTCCTGTTTCACCGGGTCAAGGTCAAGAGAAGTAATAATATTGCGTTCTCTGTCGGGCGTTTTTCCGGAAGTTGCCCAAGGATGATTTTTTATGATCTCTTCGTTCGTTTGCCTAGGTATCTGCTCGTCGAGTACTACTTTTTCCATCATTTGGCCTATGGCACCATCAGATAATACCATCACCTGAATGCGGTATTTGAAGGCAAGGTCAAAACCAAGTTTTGCGAAGTCGTACATTTCCTGAACGGAGGCAGGAGCCAAAACAATTAATTTATAATCGCCATGACCACCCCCTTTTACGGCCTGAAAATAATCGGATTGAGAGGGTTGGATGGTGCCTAAGCCCGGTCCACCGCGCACCACATTTAATAGCAAACAAGGAAGTTCGGTTCCAGCCATAAATGATATTCCTTCTTGCATTAAACTTATTCCTGGACTCGAAGATGAGGTCATTACCCGCTTGCCACAAGCGGCTCCACCATATACCATGTGGATGGAGGCAATTTCACTTTCGGCTTGCAGCACTACCATGCCTGTTCGTTCTTCCGTTCGAGCCATCATTAAGTACTCGAGTACTTCCGACTGCGGCGTTATAGGATAACCGAAATAACCGTCGCACCCGGCACGTATAACCCCTTCAGCGATGGCTTCGTTGCCCTTCATTAACTTTATATCTTCCATCAGGAAATTTATTTTAAATTTATTTTAAGATTTTTAGGCTACCGCTGCATCTTTTAACTTTACACGATACACCGAAATGACCCCATCAGGGCAAACGAGCGCACAGTTGATGCATCCATTACATTCGTCGTTAATCGACATGGCGTAATGATAGCCTTTACTGTTTAATTTATCCGACATGGCAATGGTTTGCTGTTGACACACAGGAACACATAGTTCGCATCCCTTACAGCGCTCGGAGTTGATTACTATTTCACCTTTTACTTTTGCCATGGCGTTGAATATTATTTTTAGTACAAGATTACGATAATTTTTGCCCTTAAAAACTGATTCAAATCATATTCTTAGATGTTCCATATCAGCTATTGATTGAATCGTTTTTATTAAGGAGTTTTAGTTTTATATTGAGGCGAGATGGCCTGATGCATTTCGTCATTCCACTCTTTCCCATCAGCTAAAAGTTGACGAAGCTTAATGAAATCGATTTCTCTGTCGTTTTTAGGCCCGTCGTTAAAGGCTTTGAATCCGGCTTTAGCTTCTGTGGTCATATTAAGAGCCAACCACTCTCTGCTGCTTTCTTTGTTTTTATCCCAATGTTCCAGTTTTTTCTTACGTACCTCTGTCAAGGTCTTCGATAAACAATTGGGGAACGTGTGTAATAATTTCGCAATTAGCTTATTCACCAGGTCGTCTAATTTAGATAAATCGACTTCTCCCTTAGCCATTAGCTCTTTTCCTTTGATAAGTTCTTCACCTGTTTTCATCGCACCAAAAATGATCCTCCCATACGCATCTGCGTAGGTAGCGATATTCACCAATGGATTGGGAATAAATTTACCATCTACTTTAAGTGCCGGTGCAATATCGGTAATCAAACCTACCTGAAGGGCTTGATGGGCGGTCCAGGGTTCGCAGAGCGTTAGTGAACTCATGGCCCTTTCGATACCTACATAAAGATGAAGGAAATCGGTAGAACCACCAATGGCAGCGCTTCCATGTTTTGGCCCCGCCTGTCCGAAGCGTGCCAAATCGGAGGCTACGGTGAAATCGCAAGCCATTCCTATTTCTTGTCCACCGCCAATACGCATTCCATTCACTCGTGAAATCACGGGTTTCTCACATTTTAAAATGGCACTTACCATATCGTTAAACAAGCGCATGTATTGCGAATATTCCTGTGGATTTCCTGCATAGTATTCGGCATATTCTTTGGTGTTGCCTCCGGTGCAGAAGGCTTTGTCTTCCACCCCGGTAAACACTACGGCAACAACACTTCTGTCATTCGAGGCCTCCCCAAAAGCAAGAATGATTTCTTTCACTGCCTGAGTGGTGTAGGAGTTGTATTGTTTCGGATTATTCAGGATGATCCAGGCGTTATATAGATCGGCTACGGGTGCCCCATCAAAATTTAAACACGGTCGTTTTTCAAACAAGATATCCGTGTATTGGTGTTCTACGAGGTTATGATTTACTAATGTTGTCATGATATTTTTTTTAGCGTGAGATTAAAAATCGAATACAAGTACGGAGCGTTTGTCGTATTTATGCTCTAAGGTATTTTTGAATACCTCATTTATTTTCGACATGGGAAAGGTTTGGATAAAGTCGTGGATTTTTAACTCACCACGTGCTATTAATTCAATCACTTCCGGATACAATTCAGGCTTACAGCCCCAAGTACCAATAAGTTTCGCATCGAAGGCCATGAGGTTACTTAATCGTATTTCCAGTTTATTCATCGTGAAACCAACGATACTCAAGGTAGATGTAAAGGTGATTAAATTAAAGGCTAGTTCCTGTCCGGGTGCTGTTCCCGAAAATTCAAATATCTTCCAACCAAATTTTGGTGCGCCTAATTCTTTCGCTATTTCTCTCACTCGGCTCTTGATTTCTTTACTATCCAATCCTTTTGAATTGAGGGTGGCATCGATACCATTCTTTTTAGCAAGCTTCAATTTCTCATCACTGATATCGATGGCAAGAACCTTTGCACCCATTATTTTAGCGATTAAGGCACCGTAAACGCCTACGCCTCCAACACCAATAACGATAGCTAAATCGCCTGGCTCTATTTCCGATTTTTTTATCACCTGATAGGGTGTAGAAATGGCATCAGCAATAACCGAAAGTTGTTCTAGGGAATATTTCGTTAGCACCGCATCGGGCACTACACATAAGTGTTCAAAAGGCACGACGATATGAGAGGCGAAACCTCCATGAAAATCGTTTCCGGGCATGAGTTGATTTTGACAGATATTCCCTCTTCCTTTGTCGCATAGCTCACAATTGCCGCAAGGCAATACGGCAGGAATAATTACATTTTTGCCGATGAGATTTACGGGGCCTTCTATTACGGTTCCACTAATTTCATGTCCTAAGGTTAGAGGGAGCTCTTTCTTCGTACGCACGCCATCGTGCCAAAAACTTAAATCGGTATGGCACACCCCACAACCGGCAATTTTTACCAGTGCTTCATGTTCTTTTATTTTTGGAATTTCAGATTCAACCAATATGAAATCAGTTTTTAATTCTGTCATCTGCCATTGTTGCATTTTGCTCATTCTAATGGTTTAATTTATAGGTTTATATTTTCAAATAAAATGGCCGTTCCCTGTCCGCCACCGATGCACGCAGAAGCAATACCATATTTTATTTTTCTCAAATTCATCTCTCTAATCATCGTTAACGACAATCGTAGTCCACTTGCCGCAAGTGGGTGCCCAATAGCGATGGCGCCACCATTTACATTCAATTTTTCTCTATCGATTCCCAACTCAATTTCGCAACCGATAACCTGTGCCGAGAAGGCCTCATTAATTTCAAATAATCCAATATCGGCGATACTTAATCCGGTCATTTCAAGGAGTAGTTTAATGGCAGGCACAGGTCCCAACCCCATCAATTTAGGGTCGATTCCGCAGGTAGCACCGCCGATTATTTTTGCAATTGGTTTCAAATTTTTCGATTCAATCGTGTTTTTATCAGCGATAATGGCTGCTGCCGAACCATCAACAATACCGCTACAGTTACCGGCAGTGAGTACGCCCACTTCAGAAAACACGGTGGCTAATTTACCCAGCGACGCTATAGTTGTTTCGCGTATCTGCTCATCTACCATAAAATCTTTCACCCCGCCCGATAGTCTAACTTTTCTGGGCTTTAAACCTTCGGCTTCAAATACGGTTGAATTAATAGGTGTTATCTCTTCTTTAAAAACCTCGTTATTTCTTGCATTCACGGCCCGTGTAAATGAAGTAAGTGCAAATTCATCACATTGGGCTCGGGTGAGATTATGTTTTTTGGCCACATTTTCTGCCGTGAATCCCATCGGGTAGCCGGCAGCGGTATCATCTAAGGCTTCCCATAACATATCTTTAAACACCGGTCGTCCCAGCGCATATCCCATTCGGTTGCCAAAGCTAACGGTTGGTGCAAGGGTCATATTTTCTGTTCCACAGCATAAAACCAGGCCGGCTTTGCCAAGCGTAATTTGCTCGGATGCCGTAATCATCGTTTCAAAACCGGATGCACATATTCTTTGCACCATCAACGAAGGCACGGTTGTAGGTAAGCCAGCGTATAAGGCAATATGCCGTGGTAAAAAATAAGCGTCACCAGATGCTTGACCAATATTGGCAATAATGGCCTGGTCAATATCTAGGGCAGAAACGCCGGCTTTAAGTAATGCTGCCCGACTTGAAAATATGCCTAAATCGGTAGGTGACACGTTAGCTAACGTGCCACAAAATTTCCCAAAAGGGGTGCGTGCTCCGTTTACTACGTATATATCGTCGAACAATATTCCTATTCCTTTTTCTTTATTATGGTATGATTTCATTTTTAAGCTGAATGTATGAGTTCTTTAATAATTACTTCTTTTGGGTTTTGTAATTCCCATTGTTGCTTCGCAATCATGGAGGCACCATAAGAAACAATATATTGAGGGTGGTCGATGGTTTTTATTTCTTTTTTAAATTTCTGACTGAGGATAACACTTAAGTAAGGGTGATGTGCAATAACGCCACCAATCATCAGCGTAGGAATTTCAGGAAACAAACGCATTTTGGCTACTTTATTTGCTATTGATATATATATTCCTCTAGCGATATCGGGTTTAGGCATGCCATCGAATACCCAGCTCATGATTTCTGTTTTTGCAAAAACGGTACAGAAGCTATTGAGCTCTTTGTCAAATTCGGAATGAGCAGCGAGGCTACTCATATCGGAAATATTTATTTCCGCACGTTCCGAAATCTCCTCTAAAAAGGCTCCGGTTCCGGCAGCACATTTATCATTCATATAAAAATTAGCGACCTGATTATCGCTATTACTATGGATTATTTTTATGTCCTCCCCTCCAATATCAATAATGTTTTTCTCTCCATCAAAAAACACGGCAACACCCGCTGCTGCGCAATTTATCTCCGTCTTTATAATATCGGTCTCGGTGAAGTGTTTTCGTCCATACCCGGTAGCGCAGCTGAATTTTATATTAAAGGTTGCACGAATGGCTTGAAGGATATTTTTCATGGCATGACGATCTTTATTCATGGTTTGTAGAATGTAACGAAATACAACCACCCCGCCATCGTCGATAATAATGAACTTCGTAAATGCCGATCCTAAATCGATGCCTAGAAAGTAATCCTGCTCTTTGTAGAATATGGAAGAGCGGTTTTTGTCAATGAGTCCTTTGTTTAAAATTCGTTTCGTGAGCTCCCCTTCAGGGCCAACGTATCTATTCATTACGGTTTTATTGGTCATGGCTTTTACCATGTTGGTGAAGGCCAAATTCAACGACGTTTTCACATAATGTTTTTTCCCATACTGAACGATCTTCCCATTAAAATAATCTATTTCCGTTTGTCGGCTACTCATTAAATCGACGGCTAAGGAAGGAAAGTGATCACCTCCTTTTTTTAGATACTGCAAACACTTCCTAACGAAATCATCCGGAAAACGAATCTTTTCTTTTTCAGCTACTTTTATTCCTTCATTGATAATTTGTTCTATTAATTCAATGGTTTCTTCATCGGCCATAGCCTCTGCCATGGTTAACCGGCCAACCCCACATAGGGCACTCAAGGAAGAATTCAGTATCGTTTTTTCCCAAACACTTTTCACCAATTCAAACGAATCGAGTTTTGTTGTTAAAAAGCCAATACGGTTTAATACGTCGGCAAGTTTTTGAGCTTCTTTTGTTCGATTATCGTCGATGGAGCCAATATAATTAGGAGGTGTGAAGAAAGACACTTTAACGGTATTAGGCGAAGCCATATTACCTGCATAATTAATTACCATACGTAAGGTCTTCGACTCACCAAATACCGAAGAGATGATTCCCTCGGTATCGATGCCATTTTGTGCGGCCACCAGTATTAATTTATCCGAGTTAATAACTTCTGCTTCTTTTACCGCTCCGAGTGTTTGGTATGATTTTAATGAGAAGATAAGATAATCTAAATCCAGATTCCGCATGTCCACAATGGAATCAAATACATTTTCAAAGGTAGTCGTTGATTCAAACATGTTTTCCAGCACGATGCCTTTCTCTTTTATTTTCTTGAGTTTGAAATCATCTTTATCGCAAATGGCCACTTCGCATCCCGCCTCTTTCAACTTGACGGCCAAAATCATGCCTACCGGCCCCATGCCGACAACGCCAACCTTTATTTTTTTTTGACTTTCCATACTTTTTTTTCGATATATTATTTTAGTGGTTGAGCCCTTTTACATAATAGATGTCTTCTTCATCAGGTACCGTATTTCCAAAGGTGTGATGGAGCAATGTTCTGTATTTTTCAATGATTTCCTGGTATGATAGTTTTGGTTTTTCCGTATCGTGATTCTCGGTGTTGAGAATGGCAGCCTCTTTGATTCCGTCGGTCTCTTGATCCATTTGAAGGTTTACTAGTTTCAAACATCCGCTAAGACATCGGCCCAATTCATCTAAACTTCTAGGGCAAAAGCATCCTTCCATTGGGGTTACTTGGTAATCGGGGTGTGTAAAAAGCTGTCTGTTGGGAAAGATAAACGCAACAGGTGTATCGTCGTGATTTTGTCCAACCACCGCGTGTCGAATATAGTGGCAGGTTTTTTCAATTAAGCCTTCCAAAGCTTCAGCAGCTACTTCCTCTCCTGTAGAGAGTTTATATATTTTATTTTCAACGATCTGGTTTGTACTCATAGTATATTATTTTTTAGCATGCTACCTTTGCACTTTCAATTTGCTCTATAAAAGTTTCAATTTTAGTGATACTTTGGCCTTCCGAATAAAACCGTAAATCGCATAGGTCGCCTTCAATCACTAAGGTAGGAATACCTAAGGTTTCAGTGATTCTTTGGGGCATGCCAAAACGCGAATTCGAATTATTGGCACATGTTTTCGCATCGTGAAATATTACTCCATCGATTCTAAATAAGTGAACTAAATCGGTCAATAATCGTTGTTTCGCTTCTTCGCTTCGGTTGATAAATATTTCGGTATAGGCTTTTGCCGACGATTCAAAGGGATGGTTTTCGTCGAAGGCATCAAACACCCAGCTATTGCAATAGGTGGAAGCCACCACAGCGGCATTATTTTGAATGAATAAGTCGGATAAGGATCTTAATTTACCCCAAATGGGCATTCCATCCCAATAAAGACGGCATTTTTCTTTTTCTAAAAAACCAATTTTGTTGGCAACGTTTTGTTCGAGTTCTTTTAAGAGTGTGGTATAATAATCTTTCGCTATCTGGGTGCCACGCAATACCACGATAGGTCCCATGTGAATGGTGGCATCAAAAAAGCTAAGCGGTGCCGGCGATGAGCTGGCCGTCCATAATACTTTTTTCCATAGGTCGGTGGCTTCTTTGCTTAATTTTAGTGTCTCAGCAAAACGACCCAAATCAAATTTTATTCCCGTTACTTGCTCACAAAGGGGGATCAAATTCTTAAACTGTGTGGCCACATCATCGATCGCTTCTTGGGTTATTTCATCCAGATGACGCGGAGGCATGATCCCAAAAACAGGGCAGTTTAATTCTCTTGCGAAGTAGGTAAACCAGTCCTGAACTTCACGGCATTGATTGGTGTTATAAACTATTAAATCGGGTTTTGGCGCACCGTTTAATCCGTAGTGCTCTCTTAACGGGGTTTCGTTTTTAAGATAAGAACCGATATCCGCCGTTAGGTAAGAACAGATATCATTAGAGTACCCCAACTTGGCCGACTCCGGTATTAAGTCTCCGGCAGTGCGCGTTGCACCTAATAGGGCTCCGTGATTTTCAGGGAAATGAACTTCAAAGCCAAAGGAACGTAACAACTCGGCCGGGCCAACACTGGTGCACCAAGCTATCTTTTTGGAAGTATCTTTCATTCCAAGAAAGTAATTCCCCATTACCTCCTTCATTAATTTCGCACTTTGTATCTTATACATTATTCAATAATTAAATTTTAATTCGGGCATCTACCGCAATGGTTCTATCTTCAAAGGCCATGATGGGGTTTAAATCCATTTCTTGTATTTGAGGGAAGTCGTTCACCAACTGCGAAACGCGTAAAATAATATCAATCACACTCGCTTTATTTACTCCTTTTTGGCCTCTTACCCCATCTAATAATTTTGAAGATTTAATAGAGGTTAACATTTCATTGGCCTCTAGCTCGGTAAGGGGAGATAGTTTAAATACCACATCTTTTAAAACCTCTACAAATACTCCCCCAAGTCCGAACATGATCAGGGGTTCCAAGTCGGGTTGTGCTGCCACACCTACAATTAATTCTCTACCTCCCGGTAAAAACTTTTGAACTAAAAACTGAAGGTCTGTAGAAGAACTCAATTTTAACTTCATCTTGCCAATAGCAGCAGTTACCTCCTCCTCATTTTTTAAGTTGATCGCCACACCACCCATATCACTTTTATGTACGATGGCTTTTGCTTCTGCTTTTATTACCACCGGGAATCCTATTTCCACAGCAGCTTTCAGCGCTTCATCGGTGGTGCTTACTATTCGCCAATCGGCTACCGCGATGCCATAGGCAGCAAGTATTTCATAAACATCAGCCGATGGCAGGAAGGCTCCATCTCCACTGGAAGAAAGATTTCCATTGGTATCGTGTTTATTTATTCCGGTTCTTGCTATTATTTCTTCAACTTTTGCTCTGTCTATATCTGGAAATATTTTTGTCTCGCCAATGTTTCGCGATTGAATTTTATGAAACTTATATAATGACCCCAAGGCTTTCGCCGCCGTGGTTGGAAAGCTATAACAAGGCACTCCTCCGTCTTTCAATATTTTGGCGGTGGCTTGATAGCGCTCCATGCTCATGTTGGTCATAAAATTACAAACGATCGGTTTGCGTTTCATGTTATTTACCGCTACAATAGCGCGAGCTACCTCATCGGTATCGGTGAATGGGGCTGTTACAAAATTGATATAGATGCAATCTATTTGTTCTTCATCCATCAATACATCCAATGCGCTCTTAAAATGAATGGCGCCTCCCGTAGCAACAACATCAATCGGGTTTCCTATGGAGGCCTCGGGAAGTTGTGTTTCTTTGAGTGTTTGAATTGCTCTTGCCGACAGGGTGGGTAGTTGCAAGCCGCAACGAATTAACTCATCGGTGGCTATTACAGCCGGCCCTCCGGTATTGGTAATGATACCTACTTTGTTGCCTCTTGGAATGGGTTGAGTAGAAAAAGCCATGGCGGCCTGACACATTTCCTCTTCATTATCAAAAGAGAGTATTCCTATTTTTTCAAATATTAATTCGGTAGCGATATCCACTCCGGCAAGCGATCCGGTATGTGAAGCCGCAGCTTTAGCCCCTTCCTCTGTTCGCCCCGATTTCATGGCGAGTATTGGCTTTTGCTTTGCAACCTTTTGGGCTACGTCCATAAATTCTCTTGGGTTACGAAACCCTTCTGTATATAAAATTATGGCCTTGGTGCCTTCATCTTCACCATAATAGGTAACCACCTCTGAAATAGAAATGTCGCAGGCATTACCATTCGATGCATACATTCTCATGCCAATGTCAAGGTCAAATAAGCTTTGCATGATAAAGGCACCCACCCCGCCACTTAATGCGACGATGGATATGGAGCCTGGCTTTGGAAAGGTAAAGGTGAAATCGCAATAGGCATTGAATTGTGGGTCAGCATTGATGATTCCTTGGCAATTAGGGCCGAAGATTCGTACACCATATTCTTTCGCTTTCGCCAAAAACGCATCTTGTAAGGCCATGCCTTCTTCACCCATTTCACTAAATCCGGCTGAATTAATAATTACCGATTTGATCCCCTTTTTTCCACAGTCTTCAATGATTTGTGGTACAAATTTGCTGGGGATAATAATATGAGCAAGATCTATCTCATCCGGAACATCAAAGATGGTAGGATACGCTTTGATGTTCCTGATTTCAGGTTCTTTTAAGTTGATGGGGTAAATTTTACCGGTATAATTATAATGAACCAAGTTTTTAATAATGACGTTTCCTATCGATAATTCTTTGGATGATGCTCCTATGATGGCAATAGACCGGGGCTTAAAAAGCGAATCTAGTTCATGTGCCTTCGTATTATCTAGCATCGTGCCTGTCGAGGTTTGAGAATTCATTATGGGTATTATTTATGGCGTAACAAAACGAGTGTTTTTTGTTTTAATTCTTCAGCAGAAATAAAAATCAAGGTGATGCTAAGCAACAGCTTCTACCTCCTTCTCTTTTAATTTATAATATCTAAAACCTCCCCAAAGTGCGGCGCCAATGGCTCCCGAGTAAATGGCATCGGGGTGAGATATAAATTCCAATTCTCCTTTCTTGTTTTCGGTGGCCAGTTCTTCAATAGCCTGTATCATTCCCGAATTCATCCCCATTCCACCCACCAGTGCCACCGGCGATTCGGTTCGAAGGGAGCCTAATAATTTTATGATGCGTTGCGAGATGGAGATATTTATTCCCTTTACAATATTTGGAGTGGAGAGTCCTTTTGAAACGAGGTTGATAACATCCGTTTCAGCCAACACGGCACAAATGCCAGAGGGCACTTCAGGATTATCAGCTTTGAGGGAGATGGCTCCCACTTCATCGATAGCTAAACCTAGGTACCTTGAAATGTTTTCAATGAACTGCCCTGAGCCGGAGGCACACTGTCCGGTCATCTTGTAATCTAACACTTTCCCTCTCGAATCAACCTTGATGGCTCGCACATAAAGCCCACCCATATCTACCACAGTTTTAGCTTGTGGTACAAAGAAAATCCCTCCCCGTGCATGTGAGGTCATACTATAGAAATGTCCTGTTTTCCGCTCTACCATTTCTCCTTCGCCCGTTGAAGCAAGATAGGCGATATCGTTATCGTAGTCTAAATTATTTCGTTCTAAGAGGGTGTCCACCGCCTCTACAACCACATCTTTAGGATTTCGTTTTCGTATCTTCTCGGTTTGTTTGTCGATTAATTTATGATCTCCGGTTGCTTTATCATACGTCATTAGCACCGCTTTTACATAGCTTCCGCCAACATCAACGCCCATTGTATATATTGTGTTTCCCATGGTGTACTTTTTTGATTAATTTTATTTATAAATTATACTTCTACTTCTTTTGTTTTCTTAGCAATAGGTAAGTCTGCACTGATGTTTCTTCTGGCAAACATGGCGCCTCCTAAGGCTCCCATAAAAATGGAATCGGTGTGGATATTCATGGTCACTTCCCCATACGAATCAACCACCATTTGTTTTACGTATCTTAAAACGGCCTCATTACGAGCAACACCTCCCGTAAAGGTGAATTCGTTTTTAACACCACCCGAACGAGCTATTAACGACATGGCACGTTGAACAATGGCTTTGTGGAGGCCGGCTAAGATGTTAGGCCGTTCTTCCCCACTATGTAAAAGTTCTTTTACTTCAGCCCCGGCAAATACGGTGCAGGTAGAACAAATTACGGTTTCCTTGGTCGCCTTATTGGCTTCAGGGCCCAGTTCGTTGAGGGAGATTCCAAATTCGTCGGCGATATATCCTAAATAGCGCCCACAACCAGCCGCACATCGGTCGTTCATGTGAAAGCTGGTTACCAATCCATGGCTATCTACTTGTATTGCTTTGGTATCTTGCCCTCCAATATCGAGCACGGTCCGCGTGTTCGGAAAAAGTGCGTGAGCACCGAAGGCATGACATAAGATTTCTGATTTTATGCAGTCTTCTGGAAAAGGTAACAAGGCCCTTCCGTAGCCGGTACCTACCATTTTTGCAATATTTATTTCATCACTGGCAATGGCTTCGATATGCCCGCGAAGTGAAATCTCTACATTTTTATAGTTGTTTTTTAAGGCATTCAGTTCTGCATAATACCAATCTTCTTTGCTCCCATCTTCTTGTTGTTCGGCTAAGCCTTGATATTTTTCCTCTAATAGCGTCATCGACTCGAGTACCAATTCTTTGAAATTATATTGAACCATCTCATTTTCTACAGGAGTAATGCTTTTATCGAAAGCAAGCATGAGTGGCTCATAAAATTCTTTACCGACAAGGGCTACTTCTATATTGTATTTTTCGCTTACAATATCTCGGAAGAACTGATTTTTCGAGCCTAAATTACCATATACAAACTCGTTTCTAATTTGAGGACGAATATTTTCCAGTAAGGCACTTAGTTTTTCGGCGACGGCATCTTTGTTGGCATGCGTAAACTCCGACACTGTTTTACGTAACATCTTCTCCAAACTTTCCATCCTTCGTTTGAACTGCTGATATTGGAACACCGTTCTCACGTCTTCCATATATTTCTTAAATTCGGGCTTCGATTCCATATCAGCCTTTATTTTGTTGGCGAGTAGGGTAAAGCGCGCATCGTAAATGGCTTCTTCCCTTGCAATGTCGGCGGCTACCTTGTAATTTGCACGAGTATTGGTAATACCTCTTCCAATAATTTTATCGCTTGAGTTAATGATAACAGCTTTGGAGGTGGTAGAGCCTAAATCTATTCCTAAATAATATTTTTCCATTTTTGTGATTTGTAAATTTTATACGACTTCAGTTTCTTTAATTATTCTTCTTTGTTCTAACATTTGAAAGTACGACTCTAACCTGTTTTTTATATTTGAATAGGAGAAATATCTCGGATCAACCAAATCCGATTCTATAAACCCTACGGGTACTTCCAGACGGTCTTCAATTTCTCGCATCATACCCAACTGCCCTGCCGAGAAGGAGTTACAGCTCTTAATCGAATTGGTAACATAGCCATCGGCATGGTATTCTGTAATACATTTTGATATCAAGTCGATGCGTTGCGGGATGCTTAAATTGGTATAGCAATTCATACAGTATTCGGCCAACGACTCCAAGGGTCTGGTGGAATCGTGTCGCCAGCCCATATCATAAACCCCACCTACTTTGGTGTATGAAGAGGCTACAATAACCGCCCCCATATCATAAAATATTTTCCAGAACTCCCGGAAGCTGGTCCAGTTGGGAGGGCCTTCCACTACCAGTCGGTATTTCTCTTCTTTCATCTCCCCTTCAGGTGTGATGGGGCCGAGTCCTAAACGAATTCTTTCCTGAATTTCGCTGTATAACTCTTTATAATAATCAACGGCTTCTTGTGTGCCTCGAAAGCCAATATTGATAGGACCTATATAATACACGCCGGCAAAGTATGCGTCGATAGGTGACGGACGGTGCTTGGTGGTATCGAATATCTTGGTAATCAAGTCCTGCGCCTCTTTCGCCAATACCAAATGCCTTTTTAGTTTCTCTTCATCATACTTAATGCCTGTCACCGCTTCCATCTGAGGGATCACTTCCTCTTTAAACTGTTTCACCATGTATTGCGTCATCTCCGGTGTCATTTGCGCATTTTCCTGATAGGGGGTATGCACCATAATCACTTTCGCATTGGGATATTCTCTCTTTAAGGTTTCAAACCATTTTAAGAAAGTAAAGCAGCCGGTATAGCTTAAAAGCAAGATATCGGGCTCCGGAATTTTTAAACCCGTTGGGCCAATGTTTCCTTTCATCATCATCCCGACGTCGCATTTTACGTAGGTACATACATCTTCCGAGTGAGCATTCTTCTCGGCTTCCTTAATATAGGCTGCCGACTTTTTACGCATGGCACTCTGCAATGCATTGATTTCCGGATAAACCGGCAACATATCAAAGGTTCGAATTAATTCCGAGAGATTACCGGGAATGAAGGTATAACATACTTTTTTGCCTGTTTCTTTCGCCTTTGCCAAATCATTGAAAAGGCCGTCAATCATCTCCTTTTGGAGAATCATGCTTCTTTCTTTTTGTGCTTCTTGTGCCATATTTTCGATTTAATAATTGTTTATAGATTTTTTTATTAAAGAGCAAGTACTGGTTCATCATCCCATAACTTGATGGAATCGGCGAAGGCTCCTACTTGTTCTTTAATTACTTTATATTGATTGATGTTTTCACTATACTGGAAGGCAATGTATCGGATACCCATTTTATTAAATGCATTTTGGAAAATAGGAGCATCTAATAAGCTCGGGTCGCAGAAACTGGCGGAGGCAAAGATGACGCCGTTAGCTCCACGATCTTTTACAATTTTAGCCAAACGATACTCTTTTGGGTTGTCAATATCATAAATAGAAGAGGAGTATTGACTTTGTTTGATATACGAGTTTGAAATTGCTTCTAACGGATTCGCACTTGTGGCATCCACATCCCCTAAAATCATCCTGGACCCTAGCATATAATCATCATCCACTACATAACATCCGGCATCTTCAATGGCTTTTATTAATCCCATTGCCGGTTGCTCACAAAATGCCCCTGAGATTACAATTTTGATTTTGTCTTGACGAACGCCAATATCCTTTTTAATATGCTCACATACCTGTTCTAAAATTTCATTATGCTCTTCTACAGTAATTACGGTTCCGGCTCGTATAATATGGTAAACATCAATTATACTGAGTCTCCAAGGGAAATCCTGACGAATTTTATAGATAAAATCAATCATCTGACGGTTTTTATTATACAGGTCGATCGAATGATTTAAGGCCTCCGTGGTAACTTCTACCCCATTAATTTCCTTGATATATTTTAACACATGCTGCATCTCTTGCTGATAAAATACCCCACCAATTTGCGGCAGAAAATTTTGAGGAAAATCCATGTATTTTACAAATTTCCCTATTTTCTTTTGTTTGAAAATGCCCGATAAGTTACGGATGACATCGCAAATGGAAGGGAAGATGAAGCCATCAAAATGGTCCATGTGTTTATCGAGGGCGAGCTCCATGATACTGCGTGGAATATGACAGATATACGATTGATAGTAGGCATCACCTTTAATGATCTGCTTGATGTCGCCGCCACCAAAAACGCCTACCGCCATGCCTCCGGCAGCATGTATTATTTC
>CANNQU010000022.1 GCA_947507965.1 Bacteroidota bacterium | reverse complement strand
GTCAGGATGAACAATACAACACTGATTATTAAGGAGAATATACGACTGAATGATAGGACATCGAAATTTGAGTAATTGACCCTCTTGTATTCTCATCCTGACGCAGGAAGGATAACAAAAACCAACGATATAAACAACGCTAATGAGAAGCCATCAACACACCCATGTAGCGACGGAAAACTGGATGCATAGACCCTGTTGTATTGTCATCCTGACGCAGGAAGGATCTCAAAAACCAACGATATAAACAACGCTAATGAGAAGCCATCAACACACCCATGTAGCGACGGAAAACTGGATGCATAGACCCTGTTGTATTGCCCAGACGAAGGAAGGATCTATAGTATTTCATAATAAAAAACTTCCCTCTAAGATTAATGGCAGTGACAAGGGTTTCTTTGTTGTTACTTGGCCAGCATTGGAAATTAAGTCTAACCCAGCACCATCAAATACGGAAACACCCTTTCTTTCGGGTATTTTTTGTGTTCTATAATATCAATAAACGTCGTTCAGCAAAAAATCTTATCTTTGCTGTTCTAAAAAAAAATATACAACCATGGGTAAAGGTGATGTAAAAACCAAACGCGGAAAAATTGTAAACGGAAGCTTCGGTGTAAGTCGTCCGCATAAAGCTAAAAAAGCTGCAAAAGTTATTCCTGCTGCAAAAGTTACTCCGGTAGCCAAGGCAGCTAAAAAAGCGTAACATTTTTTCTTTTCAACAACCAAGGCTTTACTACGGTAGTAGTAGGGCCTTAGTTATTTAGTCATCTCGGGTAAGGCGTTCAATTAAATCTTGGAAGTCAGGAAACGCGAGCAGCAGTTTATTTCTGTTGGCAATTTCAAAATCTTTAAAGTCGAAGGCCGGCGCCACCGCACATCCAACCAATGAATATTCTCCGTTGGTTTCACTGGCAAACCAATCTCCTGCTTTTACCCATGTTTGCAATGTTTCACCATTGGATATTTCAAGTCCCAATTTTATTTTGGTATAACCTCCTTGTCGATGCAACACATGGATAGTGCAGGCAGCACCTTCTTGAAAGTACCATAACTCATCACTGCCAATACAATGAAATGATGAAAAGTTTTCAGCGACGAGGAGGAAATAAATACTGGAGAGCAGATTTCTACTTCCTCCAATATCCGGACTATGAAGAAGTTCTTCACTTCGGTAGGTTTCCTTGAAAAATCCACCCTCGGGATGGGGTTGAAGTTGAAGATGTTCCGTGAGTAATTCTATACGCGTCGTCATGTGGCAAGTATAAGATAAAGTTAGGAATCGTCCTAAATGGGTTGCATTTCGAATTGAAATATTTCTTTCCTATCTTCGTTGCTCTCAGAGATGACCAAATACCTTTTTATTTTTCTTGTGCTGTTTGCTATCGGTTTTAGTTGCCGTAAACGCGACGTCAATAATGACACCTCGGCAACCCTTACGTTTTCCACCGACAGTATTGCTTTTGATACCGTTTTCAGCCGTTTTGATACGACTCATGCCCCTCTTTCTACCACGAAGGTTTTAAAAATATTTAACCCGTATAACAGCATCCTCTATACCGATATCCGGCTTATGGGTGGAAGCTCCTCGGTGTATCGTCTTAATATTGACGGCATCGCTACCGATAGGGTGACACAATATAAAATTGCCCCTAAAGATAGTTTCTATTTGTTTGTACAGGTTACACCACGTATTACGTCTCTGGGTAATCCTCTGTTTATAGAAGACAGTATTATGTTTACTACCAATGGTAACGAGCAAAAAATACATTTGGTGGCCTGGGGGCAAGATGCTCATTACTTAATGGATAGCGTTATTGATTATGATGTGGTATGGAGCGATAAAACCAAGCCGTATGTTATTTGGAATAGTATATTGGTGGCACCGGGAAAAAAACTGACGATTAACAAAGGAGTAAAGGTTTGCAGCCACGTTGGCTCACGTATTTATGTGCAGGGCACATTGGAAATGCTGGGAACGGCTCAAGAGCCGGTAATATTGCAGGGCGATCGACTGGAGCGTTACGTCGATGATATGCCGAATCAATGGTGGGGCGTACGTTTTTTGCCGGGTTCAATAAACAATATCATCAACAGCTCAATCATAAAAAATGGTGTTGTAGGGGTGGAAATTGACTCTATGAGCGTGAACGGCAATCCCAATTTACGCATGAGTAGCTCTATTATTCGAACGATGTCGTCCTCCTGTATATCGGCCTATAATGCAAATGCTACCTTTGTAAATTGCGCTTTTTTTGATGCCGGACAACTTTGTGTTTTTGCTCAGTTTGGTGGCGATTATAGTTTCACTTTTTGCACCCTTGCTAATCCGCATTGCACTAACTTTCAAAGTAACTACCAATCCTTTTATTTAGGAAATGCCGATTATGAGGTAACGGATGCTTCGGGCAACGTGATTCAAACGATACCTAGTTTTTTAAAATATAGTTTAATTAATACCATCATTTACGGGCAAAGCACCAACGATGAAGAGTTTTCAATTTATGATGGTGGACGACCGGGGAATGTTCAGCAACAGATTATTGATCACTGCCTTATTCGAACAAAAATTACGAGCCTGAATGTGAATGGAAATCTAATTAATGTAGAACCCAAGTTTAAGGATATGTGTTTGTTTAATTATCAGCTTGATAGTATTTCTCCACTCATCAATAACGCAACCGCATTAACCGGAATCGTTGATGTTGATATTCTTGGTAAGCCACGCGACAATACCCCTTGTATAGGGGCGTACGAGAGAAATTAAGATTCCTTGATGCTGTTTCTACTCCGTTTTCGCCGGTAGGTGTTTCATTTTAAAGACGTACATGATTCCTATGATAACGGCTATGGCTGCTAATCCCCATGTTACCGGAAAGTATTTTACCTCTATAAAATAATGGCACCAGGAGTTGCTGCTTTGATAATAATATACCAGCACCTCTATTGAATTATTTAGAAAATGGGCTAGAATCGTTATCCATAAACTACCACTCCAATAAAATAAATATCCAAAGGCCACCCCGATGGCCATCCGTGGGATAAAATTACTGAGGTCGAAATGTATGGCACTGAATAATGCGGCCGAAAGAAGGATTCCAAGATGAATGTTTTTCGTCCAATTTTTAAATAAAGGCTGTAAAAGACCTCTAAACATAAGCTCTTCGCCAACGGCGGCAACCAGTCCAACGACAATAATATTGGCTATCAGATGCGATACCGAAGGCATATACATTAACCCATCGATCATTTTTTGCTGGGCTTCAGCCATCTGATCTGCCGCTATCTGCAATTTCTCAGGTAATGGGATAGCATGATTTAAATCGCCTAAGAAGGAGAGGCCGAACAGTGCCGCAAAAGCAAAGACTAGGATTAAAAGAAGCTGAACAGGCGAAATTAATTTTCCTAGCTTGAGGGTACTAATGATAGGATACTTATAGACCCGCAAATAAATTAATACCGGTACAGCAAACGTAGCGAAATTGGTGAGCATTTGAAAAAGACGTAAGAACATGACCTGGTTAACATCCTGTGCCGGATTACTTATAATAGCAACCGATTGGGCATAGTCGAACTTAAAAACGTGTTGTCCAATATACAGTGCCAAAATTTGCGATAATAGCATTCCAAAAAAAACGAAGCCTAAAATCGATAAAAGTTGAGAGATAAAATACCATGCACGCTTCCAATCTATTTCCATTTGTATAACTGTTATATGTAAATTGCATGCGAAAATAGGCATTCACCTTCAATCATGAATGCCTTGAAATGTAAATCATAATTTAATTCGTATATGAAATTATATACTGTGCCTACCGGTCACTTCAAACTCGATGGTGGTGCTATGTTTGGGGTGGTACCCAAAACCATTTGGAACAAACTTAACCCTGCCGATGAAAACAATATGTGTTCGTGGGCCATGCGTTGCTTGCTTATTGAAGATGGGAAAAGGCTGATTCTAATTGACAACGGAATAGGAACGAAGCAGGATGCCAAATTCTTACATCATTATTACTTGCATGGCAACGATACGTTGGAAAAATCATTACGAGATCATGGTTTTGGTGTCGATGATATCACCGATGTTATCTTAACCCATCTGCACTTCGACCATTGTGGTGGAAGTATTCAGTGGAATAGCGATAGAACGAGCTTTGTGCCCAGCTTTAAAAACGCCACCTATCATGTTCATCATGACCACTGGGATGAGGCATTGCATCCAAACGTAAGAGAAAAGGCTTCTTTTCTTAGCGATAATATTTTGCCAATTAGAGAAACAGGGCATTTAAATTTGTTTGGAGATGATAGCATATTACACCCATCGATAACCTATTTAAAAAGTATGGGACATACCAACAGCATGGTAATACCTCATATTCAATACGGGGAGCTAACGATAGCGTTTATGGCCGATTTGATACCGTCGCTCGGGCATATCTCGCCCAATTATGTGATGGGCTATGATGTACGTCCACTAGATACCATGCGGGAGCGAACCGAGTTTTTAATGCAAGCCACCAAAGAAAAAACAATTCTGTTTTTTGAGCACGACCCAATTCATGAATGTGCTACTATAACACAAACAGAGAAGGGATTCAAAGCCAATGCGGTTTTTAAATTGAAGGAGTTGCTTTAAATTCTTAGCAGGTAACTATTGATGCAGGATATTCATAAAATTATTTCGTCGTTTGCCAATGCACCGGCTTTCGAGGTGCAAAAATTTATTGCAGCCCATCAAGAGCCTGCGGTTAATTCTTTTCGCATCAACAGAAAAAAAATTACCGTCTCTCCATTCGAAAATGCTTCTCCTGTGCCTTGGTGTGCCGATGGTTTTTATTTGAAGGAGAGGGCAAAATATGCGCAACATCCCTACTGGCATGGAGGAGCCATCTATGTGCAGGAAGCTTCAAGTATGTTTCTGTTTCATGCGTTGCAACAAGTACTGCCATTACAAGAGGCTTTATGCGTGCTCGACGCCTGTGCTGCCCCAGGTGGCAAAAGCACGTTAATAGCAGCGCTACTGAATAATGAAAGTGTATTGGTGAGTAATGAAGTGATTAAATCGAGGGTGAGTGTGTTGCGGGAGAATATGATAAAATGGGGTAATAACAACAGTATTATCACCAACAGCGACACACAGCATTTCGGCAACCTGCCGCCGTTATTCGACTGTATTGTTGTAGATGCGCCATGCAGCGGTAGTGGGTTGTTTAGAAAAGATGCGGCCGCCATCAACGAATGGAGCGAAAACAATGTTCAATTATGTAGTGAGAGGCAACAACGTATTTTGAGTAATTTACTGCCGGCACTAAAAAATGAGGGGGTGATTGCCTATAGCACGTGCTCGTATTCGATGGAAGAAAATGAAACGATGGTGAACTGGTTATGTGAAAAACATAATTTAGAAACCATACGTATTGATGTTCCGAAGGAGTGGAATATTGTAAATTCACAAGATGGATGCTATCGATTTTATCCTTATTTAGTTCGAGGAGAAGGATTTTTTATGGCGTTGCTTCGCAAAAAAAGTGATCGTGAAACAAAGAAAACCGATGTTGTTAAAACACTGAAGATAATAAAGCAGGACTCCTCATTTACCCAATTTATAGAGGGGTCTTTTAATTTCTTCCTTCATCAGGAGCATGTTTTTGCGGCTACGCTAAAAGTGCTGGAGACAACAGAAATCCTACGGCAACAAAAAATAAACTTAATTCAGTGCGGTGTTGAGATTGGTACACAGAAATTTAATAAATTTATTCCTGCCCACGCCTTGGCATTAAATGAGGCATTAGGTTCTACGGTTGAAACGATTGAAATGGATGAGCCTACCGCGATGAATTACCTACGTAAGCAAACCATAAATATAGAATCATCATTCGGCTATAAAATTCTGAGATACCAGGGGGTGAATTTAGGCTGGGTAAATGTAATGGAACACCGAACGAATAATATGTATCCTACCCATTGGCGGTTGATGCATTAGAAATGGGATCCTCCATATCCTAAAAATAAAAGCCTCATCTAAATACTTAGATGAGGCTTTTCTATCGGTTCTGATTCTTTTATTTAATGCTAAATGCGGCTTTCACCTTAGCTACATAATCTAATTTCTCCCAAGTAAATAATTCAACTTTCACTTTCTTCTCTTTGCCATCGGGTCCTCTAAATGTTTTGGTAACCGTTTCATTCTTACGTCCCATGTGGCCATATGCTGCCGTTTCCGAATACATTGGTGTGCGTAATTTAAGGCGTTGCTCAATGAAATAGGGTCTCATATCAAAGATTGCTTCTACTTTCTTGGCAATTTGTCCATCCGTTAATTTAACCTTCGCCGTGCCGTAGGTGTTTACATAGATACCCATCGGTAAGGCAACACCAATAGCGTATGAAACTTGCACAAGCACCTCGGTACAAATGCCTGCAGCTACTAGGTTTTTAGCAATATGACGCGTAGCATAGGCAGCCGAGCGGTCAACTTTGCTTGGATCTTTCCCAGAGAATGCGCCGCCACCATGGGCTCCTTTTCCTCCGTAGGTATCGACAATTATTTTCCGACCGGTAAGTCCGGTATCGCCGTGTGGACCACCGATTACAAACTTTCCGGTGGGATTAATATGGTACTTTATTTTGTTGTTGAATAAGTGAGCATATTTTGGGTAGTTCACTTTAACGCGTGGAATCAAAATAGTTACGATGTCTTTTTTTATTTTCGCCAGCATCTTCTCTTCGGCATCAAAATCATCATGCTGTGTAGAAACCACGACGGCATCAATTCGTATTGGTTCGTTGGCATCGCTATATTCGATGGTTACCTGAGATTTTGCATCGGGGCGCAAGTATTTGATTTGTTTGTTTTCGCGACGAAGGGCTGCCAATTCAAGCAAAATAGCGTGTGCTAAATCCAGAGCTAAAGGCATGTAATTATCCGTCTCGTTGGTTGCATAACCGAACATCATCCCTTGATCTCCTGCACCTTGTTCTTCTTTCTTCTTTTTATCAACACCTTGGTTTATATCGGCCGATTGCTCGTGAATGGCGGATAAAATACCGCAAGAGTTGGCCTCGAACATATATTCGCTTTTGGTGTACCCTATTTTACGAATTACCCCACGAGTAATTTCCTGCACATCAAGGTAAGATTTTGATTTTACTTCTCCGGCTAATATTACCTGACCGGTGGTTACCAAGGTTTCGCAGGCTACTTTAGATTCGGGGTCGAAGGCTAAAAAGTTATCAATTAAAGCATCACTGATTTGGTCGGCAACTTTATCTGGATGCCCCTCTGATACGGACTCTGAAGTGAATAAATATGACATTTTTGGGTACTTATTTTTTAAAATTAGGGTGCAAAAATAAGGAATTATCCCGAAACAATTTCACGACATGTAAACTTCCTAATGAAATGTTGAGATACAGCGCTCTAGCGCATCTTAAAGGTCTTTCCTTCTTCGGCAATATCGGAGCGAGGGAAAACGTCCTTGGCTTCTTCAAGGAGTTCTTCTAAATTTTGATATCGAGCACTGAAATGTCCGATGATAAGCTTTCCGACTTTTGCTCGTGAAGCAATTTTACCGGCCTGTAGAGCGGTACAATGAAAAGTTGTTTTTGCACGGTCAACCATGTCATGCGCAAAGGTTGCTTCATGATAAAGTAAATCAAATCGTTCAATATGAGGAAGCAACTCCTCATCGTATAGGGTATCTGTTATATAGGCGTATTTGAAGGATTTGCGTGGGTCGAAGGTAAGTTTGGCATTCGGAATGGTCTTGCCGTCTTTCCCTTTATAATCGCCTCCATTACGAAGGTTCTCGTATTCTGCCTGATTTAAATTTAGTGGATCGGCCTCTTGCTTATTTATTTTCCTTCCATAAACACGTTCAGAAAATAAGAATCCCGCGCAATTGATACGGTGTTTGAGAGGTAATGAGGTTACGGTATAATCACGAGTCGCTAAAATTTCTTTAGGTGCATCGAATTGAAGTTTATGATAAACTACTTTGAACTTCAATTGAACATCGCTCAAACTAAATTGCAGATTTATCAAGAACTCTAGTTCCTCAGGGCAGTAAATATCCAAGTCGTCTATTCGTCCTTGCACACTCATCGTACAAAGCAAGCCAGGAAGTCCTAGAAAGTGGTCTCCGTGCATGTGACTAATAAAAATATAACGTATTTTATTATGACTCACCTTATAACGAAGCATCTGATTTTGTGTGCCTTCACCACAATCAATGAGGATAAAATCGTTATTAATTTTTAAAACCTGGGCACTTGGATGCCTTCGTGAAGTAGGGGTAGAAGAACTATTGCCTAATATGGTTAACTCAAACGACATGATATTCTATTTTCAAAAGTTAAGGTCAGAGCGTGTTATAGAAAGTACGAAGATAAATTATTTTTTTTAGTAATTTAATCTAAAGGAAAGGAATAGTTAAGAGTTATTATCGTTTTGTAATCTTTTTAGTAATGACACCGGCAGACGAACTGACAGAAAGTAGGTAATATCCCGCTTTGAAAATTTCTGTTTCTATGGTGAAATGGTTTAATCCCGGCTTGCATGTAACCTCTTGAGTATATACCTCCTTTCCTAGAATGTCGCGTATGGCAATGGTTGTTTTTTCAATTTTAGGCGAACTCACCGTGACCACGGTTTTTTCTGTAAATGGATTGGGGGTAATTTGTTCTACGGCAAACGTATAAACAGGGCTCTGGCCTCGGCTTAGGCCAACACTAGCGGGTATAATTCGAAAGCTTAATGAAGAGTCGGTAACAGGAAAAGGAATAGGTGTACCGCCAAATTTTAACTTTGCAACGATAATAATGATTAGTTTCTTTGTGCCGGTGTCGGTAGCAGCAGGGGTGCCGGCAATTTTCATACAACCACGAAGCGAAGTGCCATAATACTTGCAGCCTACAGCATTACAATCTTTGGTGAAACTAGCAGGAAAACCGGTAACCGACTGGATGATAATGGAATCAATATGAACGGAGCCAAAAGGCGAAATGGTGGTATCGGTAGGGAACTGGAACGTGATGGTTTGATTGTAAGCAACACCTACTTTTCCATCGGGTAAGAGGTTTGGAAACAAGCCCGAATGCGTTAAAGTGGCATCGGGGGTGCACTGTGTAAATGCGTTGTATGAAATAAAGAAAGCAAAAATTACGAGTATAAATTTTCTCATGGGCATTAATTAATGGTACGAATTTAGTTATTTATTCTATTCTTCCAAATCATCTTCTAAATCTTCAAAATCAAAGTCTTCTTCTGTCAGTAAATTTCGTTTCATCTGGTCGGCAAAAATTAAATCCATCGCTTCATCCTTGGAATGACAGGTTTTTAGGCTCGCTAGTTTTTTAAATTCTATATTCTTATCCAATATCAATACAAAAACCCCTTTTAAATGTGCGGTACTTAATTGAATCATCTGGAACATTTCGACGGATTCATCGCAAAATTCTTTTACTTTTTTTGCATCCAGTATAATATCGGCTATTTGCTTGTCGTCAATAAGAGCCATCGCTTCCTGCTCGACGTGGACACAAATCTCGGGCGTAACGTGAGTTGCCGTGATTTTTATTATCGAAAACTTATCTAAATTATCAACCGTAAAATGCATTTTTAGAAAAATAATTTAGGCAAAGTTAATACTTATCATTTTTTTTACACCATGAATTTTAAAAAAGTCTTAATTACGGGAGCAACTTCTGGTATAGGGAAAGCCACGGCTTTATTATTGGCGCAAAATAATTGCCATTTAATTTTATGTGGGCGAAGAAAAAGTTTATTGGAAAGTGTCTCGGCACAAATCAGCGCAGCGTATCCGGTAGCGATATGTACCTTAACGATGGATGTGAGGAATAAAGAAGAAGTATTTGCTGCAATAGAAAGCTTGCCAGATGCATTTAAGCCGATCGACGTGTTGATCAATAATGCCGGACTAGCTTCGGGGTTGAATACGCTGGATGAGGGAGTACTCGATGACTGGGAGAAAATGATTGACACGAACCTGAAGGGTTTGCTTTATGTTACCAAAGCCGTATTGCCACTAATGCCCAAAAATGGCGATGGACATATAATAAATCTTGGCTCTATTGCCGGTAAGGAAGCCTATCTCAACGGTAATGTATATTGTGCTACCAAAGCTGCCGTTGATAATTTATCGCGGGGCATGCGGGTTGATCTTGCAAGATTCCCCATACGGGTTTCGGCCATTCATCCGGGTGCTGTTGAAACCGAATTTTCTATCGTACGTTTTAAAGGAGATGAGGAACGTGCTAAAAAGGTATATGATGGCTTTGAGAATCTGGTGGCCAATGACTGTGCAGAAGCGATCTGGTTTATGCTCAATCGCCCAAAACATGTGAATATAAACGAACTTACGATAATGCCTACCGCACAGCCTAATGCGACCACCATCATTAGGAAATGAGGAAACAGATCCAACAGTGCTTCATGCAGAATTTACATTACGCGCCATCTAATGAAATGATTATTTAATTACCTTATAGTTAAGGCTTTTCGTTAAACCTTGCTGTTGGTAATAAATGGATACTAAATAGCTTCCAGATGGAAAGAGGCTCGTCTTAATTTTAACATGTGCCTTGTCGTTTAGTCTTTCATGATAAATAATGGTGCCCACTATATTTGACAATTTAACATATTGCATCGTTTGACCTTTTAGGGCAGTAATATTTAACTCTTCTGAAAATTGATTTGGATATATATTGAAAAGTAGTTCTGTCAGTGTCGAATTTATTCCATTAGATGCGAAGCAGTTGCATTGATCAGGAACAATTAAACTATCACGATCCGGACCCGACCATACCTTGTCATCTAATGCCTCTGAACTGGCAACCGTCCATCTATATTTTGGCCTAACCGTAAGATCATGATTATAGGCGTCTCTACAATTCTTTTCTAATAAAGTAATTCTGGTGATGGTTAAATTGCATCCAACGTTGTTTTTATAATACAGGTTAAACGTGGCCGGAACCTTAGGTGTCGGCAAGGAGTCATACTCGTCTTTCCGCTTTAATATTTGTGTACAAATACAGGTGTCTATTGGAATATTGCCGGAAACTTTTAAAGGGTTATTCATCGGCTGATTTTCTTGGGTTGTAACAAGATTTTCAGAAGCAGAATTTGGATTTAAATCGTAACCAGCGAATATATGGGGTGGAGCATTGGGATTAACTTTTTTAGCTGTTAGAGAAATTGCCTGATTTGAAGTAAGCCCTGCAAGCTCCATTCCCGGTGAAAGACCCTGAGCCTTGACAATAAGGGAGCTTAAAAAAAGTAAAATAAAGAAGCAATTTTTCATTCGAGCAAATATATTGAGAATTTGATAGATTCTTCTTACATTGCAAAAAACTTAGTTCTCTTATGTATAAAGGTACCCTCTCGAAAATCTTATTTTTAGATATTGAAACCACTCCGCAACGAGCTGACTTTTCCCTTTTAGATGACGCTTTTCAAGACCTATGGAAACACAAGGCAAAATTCTTGCTTCGTGATTCCTCCACAGAAACGGCAGAGAGTATTTATGAAAGAGCGGGCATCTATGCTGAATTTGGCAAGATTGTCTGTGTTTCTTGTGGTTTCATTTCTCCCGCCGGAAATTTGAAGATTAAATCTTTTTATGGTGATGATGAAAAAAAATTATTAGAAGAATTTTCTGATCTTCTCTCTAAATTTTTCAATACTTCTGAGCATTCATTATGCGCGCATAATGGCAAAGAATTTGATTTTCCATATCTCTGCCGGAGGATGATAATTAACGATCTTCCGATACCGATGATTTTAAATATTACGGGTAAAAAACCATGGGAGACCTCTTTTATGGATACGATGGAGATGTGGCGTTTTGGCGACTATAAAAGTTTTACATCACTAAATCTATTGGCTCAAATATTAGGTATCCCGTCGCCTAAAGACGATATTGATGGAAGTCAGGTATGGCGGGTATATTGGGTTGACAAAGATTTAGAACGTATTGTTCGCTATTGCCAAAAAGATGTCGTAACGTTGGTGAAAATATTTTTACGATTAAACCAAATACCAGGAATTGACGATGCGAAAATTGAAATGGTCTAGCAAGGCGTCTTCATTTCCTGTTACGGAGTTGTATTCTAAGGAAGCGATAGAGCCCCTTTCAATTTGCTTAGCAATTCGGCAAAATAGACAGGCGAAATTTTCATTCGGTTGCCATACCAGCTGAACATTTCTCCGTTCACCATCTCTATTTTGGTGAGGGGTAATTCTTTTTGAAGTTCTTCTATATGTTTCTGTTTAAACGGAAAGGGCTCACTGCTTAAGAAGATATAATCCGGGTTTAATTCCCTTATTTCTTCAATAGCTATTTTTGGATATCTCGTTTGTTGAATACAATTTGTAAGTCCACAACGAGATAACATATCACTGATGAAAGTGTCAGATCCAATGGTCATGTATGGATTATGCCAGATGAGATAAAGCACCGTCTTGGATTGATTAGGCCCTATTGAAAGTTTAAGTTTTTCGAAAGCGGCTTTTATTTCTCCGATTAATTTAGATGCGTTCGTTTTTTTATTGATCAGCACGCCAACCGATTCAATCATTTGTAATGCTTCACTAAGGTTATGAATATCACTAATCCAAACAGGTGTCGTTTTGCATAACGCGTCGAGTTGAACCTGCTCATTTTCTTCTTTGTTTGCTAAGATCAAATCAGGTCGCAGCTCAACAATTTTGTCAATGTTTAAGTTCTTCGTCCCCCCTATTCGTGTTTTATTTCGAAACCAACTCTGAGGATGCACACAGAATTTTGTGGTGGCAATAACTTCCATATCCAGCCCTAGATGATGCAATAGCTCCGTTTGTGAAGGCACGATGCTCACAATACGTTTTGGGGTGCTCTCCAAATTAATCTTCCGGTTCAATTGATCAGTAAATTCCATTTATTCGTTTTTTAAAATCTTTAACCCTACACTACATTGAAGACATAATTTAGTATCGCAATACTGTTTTTTTAAATGCATTAAGCCTTGCGAACGGGCGGCATTTTTTAATTCTGTTTTCAATGCTTGCCACTTGGCTAAAATTGAATTTTTTTCTGGCGGAAGCTCCTCCAACAACTCCAGAGCAAGATCCTGTAACTTTGGCAGCATCATGGTTTTACCGTATAAAAATAAAAACGGTGCGACCGTATTAATGATAATTATTTTTATGGCTTCGTCACCAAGTTGCTTTTTCCTTTTGTTGCTTTTCTCTTGAAAAGTATAATGCGTATCCCAAAATAAGGTAGCGCTACAGGTAAAAAGTTGCCTCATACGTTGGGCATTATCCGATTCAATTATTTTGCTGAAAAGGTGCCCTGAGCGGAAAATTAAATTGGCAAACTGCGCTAATCGAACGTGCGGAAAATTTGCGGGACGAAGTCTTAAAAACTTCCACAAAGTAACGTCTATTTCTTTAAAGTTATACTTTTGTTTTTGATATTCATACTCTTTTCTTAAATCGAGGTAGTATTTTTCACTAATTCTGTCGTCATTTAGAAACCCGGCCACTCCAAATATAATGGCTTCAATTTGGAAGAGATTCGTTTTATTTTTTGCAAAGATCGTTAACGGTATCTGCCTGGCTGTCAGTTCAAAAGGTATCGCATTGAGCTTAAAACCAAAATTATGAGCGAGGGTAATATAAAAGGCTTCCTCCCAATGATTCTTGGTTTCAAGTAGCCGTAACTCGAGTGTATTGCATTTTGTTTCGAGCCGTTCAATAACCATTCGTTGCAACCAGCGATCCTTGGTAAACTCATCCACCGTGTTCCAATGCTGATGGCAAGGAATAAAAGGTTGAAGCTGTTGTAAGTCATCATACCTTTCGAGTACAATCATGGGGATGCGATGTTTCAACACCAATGTTAATAGGGCCTCATGGTTCGTGCTAAGGATGGGTTCATCATCTTCATAAACAACATGAAGAATAATATTTTGATAGGTTTTATCCTTTTGATGATGATGTTTTCTCCAATCACTCGAACGAGTGTGTACTTCAATGTTTCCGGCTAGAATCGTTTTATCACATCGGATCCGTGCGTTAAAAAAGTCGGGTCCGGCGTTGGGGTTGTGTTCCCCAACGCTTAGTATTTCTATTGTTTCGCCCTGAGTAGTTGTTAAATGGTGGTTGCTAAAGAGTCGGTACTTCCATACGTAATGAAGCAAATTTTCATTCATTGTTTTAATTGATAAAGGTTTTTTTCTAAGATAATTGATTCTAAATACAAGGCTTGATGTTTTATTGCATCGAAACATTGTTTTTCTTTTTTAGAGAAACATTCAAAAATAGTACTATTTAGTTTATTTTCATCGGTAATAATAAAAGTTTGCAACAGCGTAATCTCATCAACATCTTGGGTATTAAATAAGGAGGAACGGCAACCCATATTGAATATGTTTACCGCATTTTTTAGGGCATATAAACTTTTCTCTAGCGTTATATTGAACTGTTGTAAAGAATCCATTTTAAGCGTGAATTCGGTAATAGAACGATGGAGAAGAAATTGTTTTTCAATTTTATCACGGGCGGTCGAATTCATTAGTTTTTCAGATATCTGTTGGTTTAATGAAGCGTTAACCTCCATTAAAGTATCATTATCGGATACTAAATGCAACGTATCGTGCGAAGCTATAATGGAAGGATTACCTCGGGTTATTGCTGTAATGGTGCGATAAAATTGGAGGGCTCCATATAATAAAAAGGCAGTAAGAATTAATCCAGCAATGGCTGCAACGATTCCAATCATCTTATTTTTGTTCATGATGGTGAAGTGCAAAAATAAAAAAACCCTGGAAGGCCAGGGTTAAGTAGTGGGTATTTATAGGAGAAAACTAGAAACGCTCAAATTGTGTAAAAAAGAAATTGGCTTCAATGTTGGCGTTCTCGTCGCTATCGCTTCCATGAACCGCATTCGCTTCAATACTCTTCGCATATTTGGCTCGAATGGTTCCTGCTTCTGCTTTACTCGGATCAGTTGCTCCGATGAGCGTTCTGAAATCAGCCACAGCATTCACTTTCTGTAAGATGGCTACATAAATTGGCCCGGAACTCATATACGATACCAGATCGTTATAGAATCCTCTTTCTTGATGCACTGCATAAAACTTACCTGCCATCTCTGGTGATAATTTAGTGTATTTAAAGGCGATAATGGCAAAGCCTGCTTCGGTAATATCATTTAAGATTTTTCCGGCGTACCCGTTGACTACTGCATCGGGCTTAAACATGGTGAACGTAATTTGGCTCATAAGGTTAATGTAACGTAATGATTGAATTTTGAGGCGCGAAGGTAGGCAACAATTGTCAATAATTATTTTTAATTGTCAATTCTTACTTATTTTGCGCCTTGTTTTATTATCATGAAAGTTATATCCTATAATGTTAATGGCATCCGTTCGGCCCTCAGTAAAAACTGGTTAGGTTGGCTGGTAAATCAAAATGCGGATGTGGTTTGTTTGCAGGAGATAAAAGCAAACGTCGACCAGTTAGACGTATCACTCTTTGCAGAGGCAGGTTTTCCGTATTGTTATTTTCATAGTGCTCAAAAAAAAGGTTACAGCGGGGTTGCTATTTTTAGCAAAATAAAACCCGATCATGTTGAAATCGGCTGTGGTAAAGATATCTATGATTATGAAGGGCGTGTTTTGCGTGTCGATTTCGCAGCCGTTAGCGTAATGAGTGTATATCACCCAAGTGGCAGCAGTGGCGACATGAGACAAATGTTTAAAATGGGCTGGTTGAGTGATTTCCAGCATTACATTGATCATTTAAAGAAACGTCGTCCCAATCTTGTTATTTGCGGCGACTATAATATCTGTCACCATCCGATAGATATCCATGATCCGAAGGGGAATGCAAAAAACAGTGGTTTTTTACCCGAAGAACGCGAATGGTTGGGTAAATTTTTAGAGAGTGGATTCATCGATTCGTTTCGACACTTTCATCAAGAACCTCATCAATATACCTGGTGGACCTTCAGGGCTGGGGCTCGAGGCAATAATAAAGGCTGGCGAATAGATTACTGTATGGTGTCAAAAAACCTGGAGCAGAACCTGGAAGCAGCAGCGATATATTCCGATGGAGTGCATAGCGATCATTGTGGATTGAGTGTATCACTAAAACTAGGATAGATAAAGTATTTATATTTTAATTATTTTTACCGCAAATACAATTTTTATAATGAACCCAACCGTAAAAAAAATCATACCGCACGCCATTGCTTTCTTATGTTTTATTCTCGTTTCTTTTTTCTACTTCAGCGAGATTACCTCTGGCAATAAACAAATAAAACAACATGATTCCAAAATGTATGAAGGGGCCGTTGCCGAAAGTGCGAAATATAATAAAGACGGCACCGTATTTTTTACGGAAAGTATGTTTAGTGGTATGCCTATGTATTTGATTAATATGCCATATTACGGTAATGTAGTCTATAATAAGTTGGCTTCGTTCTACAATTTATTTCTACCCTATCCGGTCAATCAGCTTTTTGTGCTTATGCTAGGCTTTTATATTCTATTACTCACGTTCAAAGTGAATCCATATATGGCTATAGGTGGGGCATTAGCTTTTGCACTCTCTAGTAATAATTTGGTGTTTACGGCTGCCGGCCACGTAACGAAGGTGAGTGCCATCGGGTATATTCCGTTGGTTTTGGCCGGGTTTAATATGGTGCTGCGTGGCAATAAATGGGTTGGCGCTTCCATTGCGGCTATAGGCTTGTCGTTTCAAATGGGAGCCAATCACTTTCAAATTACCTATTATATGTTTTTCATTATGGCAGCTTGGTATATTGCAGAAATCATTGGGGCCATAATGAAAAAAAACTATAAGGACATTTTAATTCGAAGTATATTCTTGGTTGTTGCCATTGGGTTAGGTGCTGCCACGGGCTTAAGCAGTGTCATGGTGAGTAAAGAGTATGGCGAGTATTCGATTCGAGGCAAAAGTGAATTAACATTGAATAAGACCGTCGAAGAACAAAATGAAACGGGCCTCGATAAAAACTATACTTTTGAATATAGTTACAGTGGCATTGAAGCGTTAACCATGCTCATACCCAATTTATACGGCGGTGCCGAACAGGCTCCGTTCGACAAAACAAGTAATACGTATAAGCTCGCCGCATCAGAAAAAAACGCAAAAGAAATAAGTGCTTATTTATTGGGTTATTGGGGCAATTTGCGTATTACGGCAGGACCACCTTATTTTGGTGCACTGGTATTTTTTCTCTTCATTTTAGGTTGTATTCTACTACGGTCACCAATTAAATGGGCTTTGGTTGGTGCCACGGTGTTATCTATTGCCTTAGCGTATGGACGTAACTTTGAGTCGTTTAATTATTTTATGTTCGACCACTTTCCATATTATAATAAATTCAGAGCGGTTACTACAGCATTCGTTATCGCTCAAGTATGTGTTCCTCTTCTTGCTTTTCTCGGATTAAAGGAATTTTTCGATGCCTTAAAAAGAAAAGAAAACATACTCAAGAAATTTTATTATGCAGTAGGAATATCAGCGGGTTTGTGTTTTATTTTTGTGTTGGCTCCAGGCTCTACCATTAGCTTTACTACCTATAACGAAGAACAACAAAAAGACGTTTTGAAATCGAAGTATGCGAATGTATTCGGGAAAGAAATTCCTGCAGAATATGAAAAAACCATAACCGAGGACTGTGAAGGTATCGTGAGGGCAGAAGCTTTACGCTCCCTGTTTTTTATTTTGGTAGGAGCGGGCGCCTTGTTTGTTTTCATGAAAAACAGAGTAAAATTGGAACTCGTGTTAGCGGTAATATCAATAGCTATTGTGGTGGATATGGTTATGGTTGATAAGCGTTACTTGGGGGCCGATCAACTCGAAAGAAAGAGAAAAGACATTGCCGGTTCGTTTCCACAAACAAAAGCTGATGAGCTAATTCTGGCAAGCAATAGTGAGAATGGACGAGTATTAAATTTGGCCGTTTCAACGTTTAATGATGCCTCTACATCCTATTATCATCGCTCGATCGGTGGATATCACGGAGCAAAAGTAAAACGTTATCAAGAACTCATCGAATATCAGATTCAACCGGAAATTCAAATCTTAACGAAAGCATTAGAAGGTTCTAAATCGATCGATAGCACCTTGGAATTTATCTTTCGCAAGACCCCTATTTTAAATATGCTTGATGCAAAGTATATTATTTTCAATAGCGAAGCGGCACCAATAGAAAACCGGAATAGTTTGGGCCATTGTTGGTTTGTGAAGAACGTTGACGTCGTAGCCAATGCCGATTCGGAAATGCTGGCATTGAACAGAATAAATACGGAGTTAACCTGTGTTGTGGATCAACGCTTTGAAGCCCAGCTTAAAACCTTTCAGGAGTCTAATGATTCCGCTGCTTTCATAAAGCAAACAGAGTATCACCCGAATCACCAGAAATATGAAAGCAATTCATCGTCACCACAAATAGCGGTATTTAGTGAGGTGTATTATGAGCCCGATTGGGAACTGTTTATTGATGGCTCTAAAGCCAATTATTTTCGATGTAATTATGTGTTACGTGGAGCGGTAATACCGGCGGGTAAGCACGTGGTTGAATTTAAAATAAATGCAAAAACGTATGATCGATGGGAGCGAATCTCCACGGCTTCGTCGTATCTTATTTTTGCCCTTCTCTTGGGAAGTATGGTGATGTATTTTAAAGGACGAAAAAATAAAGTTGTTTAATTTTTAAAGGATGCAAAAAGATAATATATTAGTCATTGGAGCTTGCGGACAATTAGGCACAGAACTTACTTTCGAGTTGATGAAAGTGCATGGAGAGGATCATGTTTTTGCTTGCGATATTCGAAAAGAGAAAGAGGTAAAACATTTGTTCGATACCGGAATTTACCGACATCTAAATGTGTTGGATGCCAAAAAATTATATGCCATAATTACGGAACTTAAAATAACGCAGGTTTATCATTTAGCGGCCTATTTAAGTGCAAGTGGTGAGCGCAATCCTGCAGCCGCTTGGGAGTTGAATATGGATGGTTTGTTTAATGTGTTGAATGCCGCTAAAGATTTAGGGTTGCGAAAAGTTTATTGGCCATCTTCTATCGCTGTTTTCGGTCCCAATACACCCCCGCAAAGCACCCCTCAAAACTGTGTTATGGATCCGAATACGGTTTATGGCATTACGAAGTTAGCAGGTGAGCGTTACAGCGAGTATTATAATAAAAGATATGGGGTTGATGTAAGAAGTTTGAGATATCCCGGGTTGATTGGATGGAAAAGCGCACCCGGAGGTGGCACCACCGATTATGCTGTTACCATTTATCATGAAGCACTGCTGCATAAAAAATTTGAGTGTTTTCTTAAGGCAGATACGGCATTGCCGATGTTATATATGCCAGATGCGTTACGAGCGACGATCGATATCATGGAAGCGCCTTCCGAAAAAATAAAAATACGAAGCAGCTATAATTTGTCTGGCATGAGTTTTACCCCGAAGGAAGTGGCTATGAGTATAAAAAAGCTGATCCCCGAATTTAAAATTACCTATGCTCCCGATTACCGACAGGCCATTGCGGATAGCTGGCCCAATAGCATTGACGATAAAATGGCGAAAAAGCATTGGGGTTGGAAACCTAAGTTCGACCTCGATAAAATGACAAAAGATATGTTAGAGAATTTGGGAAGACAATATGCCATGAAGAAATAGTGTATTACTAGTACGAATAGTAGTGAACCTCCTTTATTTAGTACCCACCTTCCCGTTTTCTAAAGAACCATTCTGCGGTTAATGTAAACAGTAGAAGGGCAAAAATCCACTTCAAATTTATTAAGTCTTCTAGACGTTGGTGTGCATAGCTAAGTGGTTTAATGGTTTGGTTGGCTATTATTTCATCGACTATTTTTTGCATTTCCTTTGCATAAAAAAGCTTTCCATTATGCATATACGACAAGGAGGCAAGTAATTGATGATTCGCTACTGTTTCAGTGAATTCAGCCTGTAATGGAATTACCGTAAATTGACCTGAAACATTTTCGGGTCTCCCACCCGATTGCGTGGCGGCAAAATAACGATAGCTTCCAGCCGGCAAAATGCCACAATCTAAATGATATGATTTTCCACTCTTGCTAAATTGGTAGTCGAATGTTTTTCCTTCTTCATTAATAATTTTATAACTCACTTCTGGTTCATTGGTGAGTTCATAGCTCGGAGTATATACTTCGGCATCGAATAGTACATTTTCGTTTTCTTCAAATGTTTTTTGCACCGAAATAATCCGGAGTAAACGTTTATCATCTTTTGAAGAAAGATATTGAATGGTTTTCGTTAGTACTTCATTCGATGCCTTCTGCGACTCTGTTTGAGCATATTCTTGAATACGCCATCGCCAAATTCCTTCCCCACAAATAATGCCCGTCTTATAGTCGTTTTTATTCGTAAATAAAAGGAGTGGCATATCACTAAGGGTGGCACCTATTTGTTGCTTAAACAAAATGTGGGCATCGCCTGCAGCATTATAATTTCCAAAGGGCACTTGTAATGGTGGGAATTTATTTAAATTGTTCTGTGTTTCATCACTTAGTGTAAATAAATTAAAATTGCTATTGAGTCTTGGTAATGCATCGTTTGTAGTCCCTCGATTATTGCCAATACTTAGTCCCTCATTTAAACTGTAGAATACGGATAAATTGCTTTGACCGCCCAAAATATAGAGACGTGGAATCTTTATTTTATCGAGGGCATCAAATAGGCTTTTTGTAGAGAATTCAGTTGATGGAATTTGATGAAGAATAATTAAACTGTATTCGTGTAACTTTGTGGTAATATCTACCGGGAGTGCTTTTGCATATAATAGTTGAATTTCATAATTTTGATTCGTTTCGATAGCGTTTTTCAATGCTCCTAAATCAGGGTGGGGTGCGCCGGCCAGCAATAATATTTTTTGCCTTCCATCAATAACATCAATAAATACATCTTTCGTATTATTCAAAAAACTCAATTCTCCTTGGTGCTTATTGATCCTAATGGTGTAGCGCTGCATTCCCTTTACTTTGGCATCAAAATGTAAAAGCAGGGTTTTGGTGAAACGTGAAGAAGTGGCCGTTATATTCTGAATTGATTCTGTTTGGCCGTTATGGACTACCGTTACACTGAGATTCTCTCCGTTATAACCATAAGCATCTGCTTCAATTTCTATTGGAAAGGAGTTTCCGAGATAGGCAATCGAATTGATTCTTACTTTTTTTACGATGACGTCGCGAGGTAAGGTGGTATCGCCTAAAGCCAATGTATATATTGTTGTTTTAAGTTTTTTATTGTTATACAACGGGTTACTTCCCTGGTTATAAATACCGTCGCTTGCTAAAATTATGGCACCTAAATTTTGCCCTTCATATTTATCATATACGGCATCCAGTAGCGCGCTAATATTGGTCTGCTTCTCATTAAATTCAATAGAAGGGGTTTCGTTCAGTGTTTTGCCGAAACTATAATATTGCACCTCGAATTTTTCACTCAGGGTATTCTTAAGTTGCTCCAAATTCTTCAGATAATCTGTTTTATAAAAGGAAGAGTCTTTATTAAGTAAAATAGATTGTGAATTATCCTGGGCGAGCACAATAATGGGTTTCTGTACTTCGCGTAAGTATGACTTTATTAGTGGCGAGAGGAGTAAATAGGATAGAAAAAAGATAATAAAAAAGCGTAATACAGCCATGAAGCGAAGTAATTTTGGCTTTTTACCTTCAACGGTCTTTAATAATTTTACAGGGTAAAGAATTAGCGCATAAGCCGCCCCCAGAATAATGCAAAACAAGATGAACCACCACGGCTCCTCGGTAATAATCGTAAACAATAACACAAAGCGAAAATAATAAAGATTTGTGTATTACCGAACCAGAATCAACAATTAAATCATCTATACCACTCGCAAGTCCAGCCAATGGTTTCTTTTACTTGAATAAATTCGAAATCCAATGCCTTCTTTATTTTGGCATTGTTGTAGTAAAACTTTCGGTAGGCGGCAAAGGTTGTTTCTTTGGTGAGTAATGGTTTTCTACCGGTGAAGAAACTTTTCAAAGCCAAAAATTGGTAGCCTAGCTTAGCTAACCAAAAAGGCGTATTGTATTTTGGTTTTGTTTTATGAAGGTCATCTGCAACTTCGTCATAAAACCTTTTGAAGGCATAGTTTTCCGAAACCAGAATGAAGCGTTCATTGAAAATATTTCTCTCCAATAGTTGTAGCAGACATTTGGTTACATCTCTTACATCAACAAAACCATTGATGCCAGGCGTATAGAAGGATAATCCTTTTTTGCCTATCTCAAACATTTTGCCGGTACCTCGTGTGAAATCACAAGCACCAATAATTATCCCGGGGTTTACAATTACAGCATTTAGTCCTTCCTGTATGCCACGCCATACTTCCATCTCGGCGGCGAATTTGGTTTCAGCGTAGTTGGTATTATTAGCACTCGTTTCCCATTTTGTATTCTCATCGATGAGGTTCTCGTTGTTTCCTCTGCCAATGGCTGCGATACTACTTATATATCCGAATTTATGTACCTTCTGATGTAATGCAGTATTTACCATGTTGGCCGTACCCTCCACATTGATGCGTACCATTTCTTCCATGTCCTTCGGAACAAAAGAAACCATTCCGGCACAATGGATTACTTCATCTACCTCTTGGAATGCTATTTCCAAATCAGCTATTTCTAAAATGTCGGCAGTAAACCAGGTTAAATTTTGAAGTTGCAACTCAGAAATATGATTCACCGTGCATATAAACTCAAATTCAGTGAGGGTGCTGGAGGCTCTCTTAAGGGCACGCACCTTTTTGTTTTGCAGGAGTAACTCACACACGACATAAGATCCTAAAAAGCCAGTAGCGCCGCTAACTAATATCATGTTTTATTACCTAAAAAACGAATCTGAAAAGGACATGTGCAAACGCATTAGCTCTGTTTTCCCTTTATCGTTATCGGCAACAACTAAGATGGTAACTTCATTTCTATTTATAAATTCATCGATACATACCGATTCGATTTTCTTGCCTTTAAAGAATTCGGGTATCATTATATCTGATATTTTTACTTCATGATGCGCAATTTGAGAGGTGAAGTTTTGCATCACACCCAACAAACTTCCTTTTATCATTCCGTCGTCATATCCATTGGAGGTGTCTTCTGCGGAAGCACAAAAAATCATCATATCCGTTTCAGGTAAATGAACACATCCCGTAAAACCGGCATTGATATTTTCTATCTGAGGCAAATCTAAAAAATGAATATCCAGTTGTTTCTCAACAGAGAGTTGCTTCCTATTCCAATTCGTGATGATGAGTTGATTGGAATGCTGATTATCTCCTCTATTTAATAGAATTATTTTATCATCTACATTACAAGCCCCTTCAATATTTACCTGTGAGGTAATACTTCTGAGCGTTTCATATATTTCATTGAAATTCAAATATTCAAGTTCATCTTGTGCTGCAAGATTTAAAAGCACACCTACATCACGCAACTCCGGTAGAGTACCCGAACCCATGGCTAACAAATGACTCGGTGGAACAAGGGTCACCGCTTCAAGGTCGGGCTTTATCGGCTTCATGATTCTTTCGTTCTCATCTGTTGGTCGGTCGAAAAGTCGTATCGCTTTTGTTAACTCCCAATCATTGTTTAACTCAAATAAAAAATTACTGTCGTCTCCTACGATATAAATTTTGTCTTGCCATTTTTCGATACCAGATCCCGAAGGAATAGAATCAAATATTTTCGACTGAAGTAATTGAAGTTTCATGCGGTTGTAAAATAATACCGCTAAAATACATTTTCGTTTTATCCTAGCAAACAAATTACCCGATTTTATTTTAAAAATGAAGTTTCAGAAAAACATTTATCGGTGTAATTGTAAATTCAATTTGAAAAAAGCGTTCAAATAAAAATACACTCATGGCCGTAAAACCATGTTTTTTTTTAGCCTCAGAATCGCTGTATGAATAGAAAATAAACTACATTATATCTTTAAGTGGAATTACTTTTTCATTTTTGTTGTGCCTATAACGTCTTTGTTTATAGGTATTACAGGCCTATAGGTAAATTTTATTTTTGTGTTGTTAAAAAGAAAACGAAAGGAAAAACCGTTTTCATAAAAAGGGTATTGAAGCAAAAAACCAGTCATTTATTTTTAAATATCATTGGCAAAGAAAATTCAAATTCTATCTTTAAAGAGAAGTTTTTAAAATTATTAATTTATTGGAACAGCTTGAAACACTATCCACCAAAGGATTTCAAGAAGTAAAGAAATAAATTCTGAGGGCACTTCGTTTTTTGAAATATATGTGTAAAACTTTTTTCATTCTTATCATATGGCATATAGTCTATATTTTATAGGTGTTTCAGGCCTATCTGCCTTTTGAAATTATTAACACACGCAATGCGTCTATTGTGGAGTAAGAAAATGAATCTACATTTGTTCTGTCTAAATTAATTAATTTTATTATGGCTAAAGCTACTAAAAAAGCTGCTAAAAAAGCAGCACCAAAAAAAGCTGCTAAGAAAGCAGCACCAAAAAAAGCGGCTGCTAAACCAGCTGCTAAACCAGCTGCTAAGAAAGCTGCTCCTAAAAAAGCTGCTCCTAAAAAAGCTGCCGCTAAAAAAGCTGCTCCTAAAAAAGCTGCTCCTAAAAAAGCCGCCACTAAAAAAGCGTAATAAGTGGTATGCATGTTATACATGCATTTTAAAAATAAGAAAGCCATCTGTTTATTCAGATGGCTTTTTTATTTTATCCTTCTCGGAAACTATATTTTATTTATCCTTTTCTTTGAACTTCTAATACATCGTTTTTTATGAAATATATTATGGGTGCGATATCCCTCTTTAATTTTGTTGGCCTTCAGGCACAGCAAAAACTCATCAAGGTAAACTATTCAGAGAATTCACCGGAAGAAGTGAGTATTGCCATTAATCCGGTAAACCCAATGCAGGTTGTTGCTTCATCCAATATCAATAATTATTATTATAGCGTTGACGGAGGTATTACTTGGAAGGAGAAACAAATGGAATCGATGAATGGAATTTGGGGAGACCCAATGGTTCATTTCGACAGTAAAGGAAATTTGTATTTTGCTCATCTTGGCAAAAATCCAAGGAAGTCTTTTCCAAACTGGATCGATAAAATGGTGGTTCAAAAAATAAACGTTCGCTATGATACTTGCTTTTATGATATCGGTATTGGTTACCACGAAGGCAGAGTGCAAGACAAAGAATGGCTCAATACCGATTTAAATGGTAATGTATTTATTTCTTGGACTGAATTTGATAAGTACAAAAGTAAAAACCCTAACGATCATTCCAGAATTCGTTTCTCTCAGTCGAAGAACCAAGGTGCTACTTGGTCTGAGTCACTAACGGTCTCTGATGTTTCAGGTGATTGTTTAGATGGTGATAGTACGATGGAAGGAGCAACATCGTGTGCCGATAGCAAAGGAAATATCTATGTTTGTTGGAGTGGAATGAATAACCTTTGGTTGGATAAAAGTATCGATGGGGGGGTATCATTTGGTACCGATAAAGTTATTGCACGTCAGGTAAATGGATGGGATATTCCAGTAAAGCATATCTTTAGAGCGAATGGAATGCCCTTTATGTTATGCAATAATCGGAATTCAAAATTCAAAGATCGTATTTATGTAAATTGGGCTGACACCCGAAACGGCGATGCCGATGTGTTTATAAAATATTCGGATGATGGGGGAGAAAATTGGAGTGAAGACCAAAGAGTTAATAATGACCCTCTCGGTAATGGCGCCGATCAGTTTAGCAATAATTTAAGTATTGATGCCAGTTCAGGAAATGTATATATACTGTTTTATGATAAACGTAACAGCAATACTGGAGCCTATCTTGATGTATATTTAGCAAGTAGTGATGATGGAGGTAGCACATGGAAAAATAGCCGCATTACACCAAAGCCATTTGCGGCCCCGGGAAGCACCGTTTTTTTTGGTGACTACATTGATATTGATGCCGTAGAAGGAAAAATAATACCGGTGTTTACGGCTAATGAGAATACTAATTTTGTCGTTTATGCTGCTCCTTTCGTTGCACTCTCATCAACGAATAGGCCTCTAATGGAAGGTGTTCAGGCGGTCATTTTAAATGATTCACTATATATTCATTTCGTATTTCCTGAAAAGAAAAAATTTGTTCTTACTATTTCTTTTAATGGAACAAAAAAGGTTATAACAGGCCTAGGTAATGGAGAACAGGAATTTGTAATGAATGCAAGAGGCTTTAGAGAGGCTAAAATAACACTGAAAAATGGCTTTAGAAAGAAGAAGTTAACCGTGTTGAATCAACCCACTAATTAAAGATATGCAAGCTGTTGCCGGATTTAACGGCGCTATAGGTTCTTAAGGATTGGGTAGCCGGCGATTTACTTACAAATCCTTCGAAAGTAAAAGCCGATCCACAACAGTCGATAAAGGAGTTGCCATTATATTTTCCGCATTTCAAAATTAGGCCACTTTTATCCATCGTTATTAAATTGCAGGTATCGTACGGGTGGTAACTACAGGTACGTTCGATAGCTAAATAGCGGTCATCGAAATTATGAAATACGAGGATGCCTTTGTTGCCTCCACTTTCATAGATATAGCCGCCTACAGTATTCAATGGCGCACTGCTGTTCAAATTGAGGTCGATATAAATATTTACCGGAACGACCGGAATTTCATCATCTTTATTTTTATTGGTACACCGTGTAAAAAAAAGTGTGAAGAGAATATAGAATGCGATTTTTTTCATAGGTAAAGTTTATAATTTTTGTTTTAATACATCTTCAAATTTCATTTTCTGAAACACATCTAATATCCCTCCTGGCGTGCAGTTTATAATTTTCCGATCAGGGAAAAGTTTCAGTATCTCAAGATAAATTTTAAAAGCGTGGTAATTATTTAATAGAATATTAGAATTAGTCGTATTGGGTCGCTTGCTTCCAAAGTCAATACGAAGCTCTTTTTCATAATGTACTGCATTAGGAAAGGCCCTATATTCTTCCGGCTGTTGTACACAAATATGATTATGTTCAAAACCCAATAAATAAATTTCGCTAAAACCAAGGTATAATGCTAGTTCCAGCGCATTAATGAGGGTGCTTGATGCGGAGAGAGACATGCGGCTTAGGTTCATATCCTTCTTTGCTAACCGATAACCATCTTGTGTATGAATACCACAGAAGAAATAATGGATAGGGAAGGAACCAAACAAGTTGTTTTTCTCAATTATTTCCCGCCAATGCCCGGAATTATAATCAATACCCCAAAACATCGTTATCGGAAACTTTATTTTTTCTTCCATCGTTCTCAACGTTTGTGTCCAATCTTCTTCTGTTTGAGGGGGGTGATTCGGAGGCACTAAATAATATTTTTCAGGAATATTATTTAGTAGAACTTCATTGCATTGTGGATTGACAAAAAAGCTGTTCAAGGCAATGACATGCTCATTTACCAGCGTGCTGATATCGGTATATGCCATGCTGGGTCCACTCCCGATAATAAAACATCGCTTGCCTTGATGTTTATTATAATACAATTTATTTCTTCTAACGAGATTCCTGTGTTTTAGGTAATAAGCATAATGTTTTAAATACCGAAGATGATGCAGTGTAAATGAGGATAAAAAATATTTTATGTCCAAGGCGTTGAAAATTTATTCAAAAATAATCTTTATTTCGCTCTTCGTAGAGAAAGCGATAAATCTTATCCTTAATATTGTAACATGAGTTCTCATCATGTAGTACGCGATAAACAAGAGCCTGCCCTAATAATAGCAAATGGGGCTATGTGCAGTGATGAGCTCTTAGGTCAACTATTAGAATGGAATCCATTTATTCTGGTTCTTGACAAAGCAATTTACCGGGTTATGGAAAAGGGTATTAAAGTGGATGTTTTGTTGGGTGATTTTGATGGAGAAATGGACCTGGAAAAAATACAACGGGAGCAATACCCATTGCAAATAATTTACACGCCCGACCAGGAGAAGACGGATCTGGAAAAAGGGTTAGAGTATTTGATTGAACTCGGACATCGTGCCGCAAACATCGTGTGGGCGAGTGGCTTGCGATCGGATCACACCTTGAACAACTTGAGCAGTATGGCTAAATATAAGGAGCAAATTACCTTGGTGATGCATGACGATTGGAGCAAATCATTTTGCTTAAAGAAGCATTTCGAAAAATGGTACCCCAACAACACGAATATCTCTTTAATGCCACTAAGTAAAGTTTCGGGCGTTTCTACCTCAGGATTGAAATACAATTTGTTGGATGACGTTTTGGAGTTGGGTACTAAAACGTCGAGCAGCAACCAAACGGCTGAAGATGGTTTTATCGTTATTACACACGCGACAGGAAATTTATTTTTAATGCAATGCAGAGACTAACCCATTTAACATTTAATTTAATTATATTTGAAACATAAATCATCAAATTAACCTCCATCATGAAAAAGTTATTTACTCTATTCACTCTTATTTTTGTTCTAAACGTGGCCAATGCACAGCGATCTTGCGATTTACGATCTTCGCAATATTTGCCGATGTACAACCAGGAAATCCAATCGGGTAAACCATTCGATATCACGTGTAAAGTAAAAAACTTAGGACCTGCAGCAGTTAAGGTTACCGATACTATTGCCTATTATTTGGCGCTTGATGGAAGCTATTTAATGAGTGGGGGTAAGCCTTTAGGTAAAGCCTTTTTTGGACTCGCAATAGCTGTTGGCGACGAGGTGACCATGCCGTTATTTGCCGGATTAACGTTCACCCATAACCTACAAGGAACTCATCCATTTTGTACGGAGGTGTTATTGTTCAATCGTAGTGCAGCCGATGCGGCTACTGATCCGGTAGCCACCAATAATTTAGGATGCTCTAATGTTTTGATGAACATGTTTTCTGTAGGCCTCGACCCCAATAACATAACCTCAGTTCTTGTAAACAGTATCAGTGCTTCACCTAACCCGGCAGTGAATAGTACCACATTAAATTATATTCTTTCCGAAAATAATGCCGTGAAAATTGTAATAAAAGATATTCAGGGTCGTGAAGTATTAACGGTGATCAATGAGGATGAAAAGGCCGGCATCTATCAAAACACATTGGATTTATCTACGTTATCTACCGGAATTTATATGGTAGAGTACCGTGTTGGCAACAACATAATTACCACCAAGTTGGTGAAACAATAACATATTTAACCATCTTTAAGGCTCCTGGTAAATAATTATCAGGAGCTTTTTTATTTTTCTTATTTTTGCTCCCTAAATAATTCAATCTTCTTTCCCATGTTAAACATCGTATTGTTCGGTCCGCCAGGTGCCGGAAAAGGAACGCAAGCTGCTAAGTTACTTGAGAAATTCAATCTGGTGCATTTAAGTACAGGCGATATCTTTAGGTCAAATATTAAGGATGCAACCGAGTTGGGCATATTGGCAAAAAGCTATATGGATAAAGGTCAGTTGGTGCCTGATGCATTAACCATTGATATGCTTCAATCGGAAGCCGACAAGCATCCGCATGCGAATGGGTATATCTTTGATGGATTTCCCCGAACGCACCCACAAGCTCAAGCCTTAGACGATTTTCTGGCTACGAAGAATACGGGCATCACCATGATGCTTGCCTTAGAAGTAAATGAAGAGGAACTAAAAAACAGACTTACAGAACGCGCCAAAGTTAGTGGTCGCTCGGATGATGCGGACCCTAAAATCATTCAAAAAAGGATCGAGGTTTATAACGCGGAAACCATGCCGGTGAAAAGCTATTATCAGGCTCAGAATAAATACAAAGGGGTAAATGGAGTAGGAAGTGTAGACGTTATTTTTAGTGCACTTTGCACGGAGATATCAAAGTAAATAAGAGTAAACCATAGAAAAATTAAATTATGCCACGTAATACAACTATAAAATCGGTACTAATCATTGGTTCGGGTCCCATAATTATTGGTCAGGCCTGTGAGTTCGATTATGCCGGAAGCCAAGCCAGTCGTAGTTTGCGAGAGGAGGGAATAGAAGTAACCTTAATTAACAGTAATCCCGCCACCATTATGACCGATAAGGTTACGGCTGATCATATTTACTTACTTCCATTAACGGTACAAAGTATAGAGCAAATTTTACAGGAACAAAAGATTGATTGTGTGCTGCCTACCATGGGCGGGCAAACCGCATTGAATCTTTGCAAAGAGGCTGAAGAGATTGGGTTGTGGGCAAAATATAAGGTATCGATCATAGGTGTTGATATTAAAGCTATTGACACCACCGAGAATAGAGAACTTTTTCGGCAGTTGATGCACAAATTAGAGATCCCAGTACCCCAAAGTAAAACAGCGAACTCCTTTTTAGAGGGAAAAGAATTTGCTCAGGAAATAGGATTTCCGATAGTAATAAGACCAAGCTATACATTAGGTGGAACAGGAGGCGGTTTTGTGAAAGATAAGAAAGAGCTCGATGAAGCATTGAATAGAGGATTAAAAGCATCGCCGATACATGAGGTGTTGGTGGAAAAAAGTGTTTGGGGATGGAAGGAATATGAATTGGAATTATTGCGTGATAGTCTAGATAACATCGTGGTAATATGTACCATTGAAAATTTTGACCCGATGGGTATTCATACCGGTGATAGTATTACCGTAGCCCCGGCTATGACCTTGAGCGATACGGCATTTCAAAACATGCGCAATATGGCATTTAAAATGATGCGTAATATTGGAAATTTCGCCGGTGGTTGCAATGTTCAATTTAGTATGAACCCTGAAACGGAGGAGGTTTACTCGATAGAAATTAATCCACGGGTATCACGCTCCTCTGCTTTGGCTTCAAAAGCTACGGGATACCCCATTGCAAAGATTGCCGCGAAACTGGCCATTGGATATAATCTCAGCGAACTAAAAAATCAAATAACGAAAACAACAAGTGCTTTTTTTGAACCGAGTATTGACTACGTCATTGTTAAAATTCCTCGCTGGAATTTTGATAAGTTTAAAGGGGCAGATAGAACATTAGGATTGCAAATGAAAAGTGTGGGAGAGGTAATGGCTATTGGCCGAACCTTTATTGAAGCACTTCAGAAGGCCTGTCAAAGCCTGGAAATAGGGCGTGACGGATTGGGTGCTGATGGAAAACAGAAACGTAAATTGGAAGAAATTGTGGAAGGCTTGGAACACCCATCTTGGAATCGCGTTTTTCTTATTAAAGATGCCTTAAGTTTAGGCGTTCCTTTAAATACAGTTTATAAAATCACAAAAATAGATCTTTGGTTTTTAAATCAAATACAAAGATTGGTGTCATTGGAACAGGAGGTACGCCGTTATAATTTAAATAATTTGCCGGAAGATTTATTCTGGGAAATTAAAAAACATGGTTACGCTGATACCCAAATTGCCTACCTTTTGGGAAACTGTACGGAAGATGAAGTTTATGAAAAAAGAAAAGGAATGGGAATATCACGTGCTTATAAAATGGTGGACACTTGTGCGGCAGAATTCCCAAGCGAGACCAACTATTTTTACAGTACGTTTGAAAGCCCTGCTCAATAATTTAGCGTACGGTAAATGTTTTTTCCAGTAGAAAAGATTCACCATCACGATCCTTTTTTAATTCGAAGATAACCTTGAATTTGCCTCTTCCTGCCCACTTATATTCTTTCAATCCATGTTGCATATCAATGCAGCGGCTTTCCATTTGGTTCCATTCAAAAACAATAACCTCTTTCTGAAAAAAAGGTAGTTGTTCTGGTGGCGGTGGACAGGGAAGTATGCCACATGAACAATATCCTACTTGTGTTACTTGCTCCCATATTTTCCCGTCCCACTTAAAAACTTGTAATGGCGACATTGGATTTAGGCGTAACAACTCTAGTCCAGTACGATTTTCAAGTGTTATCGTTATGTTTCGTTTAGCCCGGAAGCTTTTTTTTGACTTTATTAAGATAGCGTCCTTATTGAACTCCTGCGCCATGGTGCTAGATGAGAAATAGAGCACGAAAAAAAGATAAAGAATACGTTTCATGAGGTACGGAAATAGGATATAATATAACGTTATTTCGTAGAATTAATTAATTTTTATTTCTTTTTCTACTAAACTCCGATAAGGTACTTGCTGAATTTCACTCTCCAGCCAGCAAATGAAATTAAAATATCGCATCGCGTCTCTTTCAATGGGGTTGTTTTGTAAATTTTTTAACTGTGTTTGTAGCTCTTTAGCATGTAGGGTGACGTTCTTTTTCGAATTGTTCTTTGCCACCTTTTTAATAAACATTAAAATTAGATTTTCGTATTTAAAAATATTGACCTGGCTTTTAATTTCTCTATAGGTGTTTTTTATCACATGTTCCAGTAAATCATTATTTCCAAGCTTATAGTGTAGCATTAAATTAAAAATACGAGAGAAGCTGTAGGCATCCTTTCGGATATCTTTATTTGAATTGTTAAGATAGGTATTAAGCCAATGCAGACTTTTTCGATATTCTTCAAGTACAAAATACGTAATCGAACAATTTATAGAGAGCGTAATCTTATAAGCGGGGTAAAGTTCTTGGTCAATCACTTTCGAATTTCGTTCTATGTCCTCCAAAAGCTCTTTTAGCTCATGATACAACGCTAAGGAAGCGCAGTAGCGAAGTCTTAGCGTGTAATAAATAAAGTTTTTTCGCTGTTTTGTGTCGTTGGTCTCCGTTTCTAAATTTTTTATTTTGGTGAGGCACTCGTTTATTTCTTTATAGTTTTTTGTTTGAAAACAGGAGCTTATGTAGTGATAAATTATTTCCAGGTAATCATCCTTCTCATCGTCAAATCGAGCCTTGTTTTCCTCCCATAGTTTTCGATGCTCGTGCCCGTAATAGCTTGCTTTTTCAAAATCGTTGATGAGGTAGTTATAGATCGTTTCAATTCCAAAAAAATAGTTTTTACAATTAAAGGTAGTATGGGCGGTGCTGTCTTTTTTTGCTATCGAAGAACGTAATTTATTAAGATACTCATGCTCTTCCGCGCTATTCCTCATTCTACTTTTATGTATCTCGTTTAAAAAGCTATAATACACTACACCATATTCACTCTCACATTTTAACATATCCAGCACGTGGCGCTCCTCTTCCATCAGCCGTTGCAAATCGGAAATCATGGTCTCGTTTTTCAGACTTGCAATAAGCTGCTTCTCCTTTTTAATAATGGTCAGCGTATAATCGTGTTTGTCGAAGTTGTAAGCTATTTTTTTTGCTTTCTTCAATTGCGTCGTACATTCTTTGTAAAATCCTTTTATAAAGAGAACTTGGCTGAAATCCAACTCTCGATTGAGATTTGATTCTGCACTTTTACCCGAATTATATTGAACCAAAGATTTTAAAACTAGATAAATCAAATAATTCTTAGCAACAGAGAATTGAAGGATGAATTTCTCTTCTTTGAATTTTTCGAGTAACGCCTCCTCATCATAACCTGATTGCTTATCAATCGCATCAAAAAGTTTGAGGTGCTGCACTTGGTCGGCAGCATGAGAATGTGCCATCACCTGCTTTTTAAAATATCCTTTTTCATTCCTTGATAAGGAATGGATGAGATGGAATAGATAATTACTCGTAGTCTTCAATAGTGAACGTAAGGAGTACAAAAATAATCTTTTGAAATCTAATTTATGGCGATTTTTGGTAAAAAAAGCAATCTTTGAACACCTATTTTTGAAATCTTAAAAATATTGTATTACATTTGATATTCCTAATTTCAAAAAAAACTAATCACAATCTCAAAAAATGAATTTAAAAATCTTTTCCTTCTTCTTTCTATTCCTTTGCCTTTCGCTTTCTATGCAATCGCAAACGCTATCAAACAAAGTAGTAGCATCTGGTGGTAATTACAGCACAGCGTCTTGGGGCAGCTTATCGGCTACCATCGGTGAAGCGGCAGTTACTACCCTTTCTGCTACCAATGTTAAGTTGTCACAAGGGTTTCAACAACCCACTTCTGCTCCTGTTGGTATTACTTTCGTTAACGCTAAGGTAATTCGTGCCAATGCCTATCCGAATCCGGCCTTAAATGAGGTTTTCCTGGAAGTAAATCTTCCTTCTGTTGCTTTGGTCACGTATAAAGTGCTCGACATGAATGGCAAGGAATTAGTTACTGGAAATTTCATGGCGGATGCCCAATATCCCAGTATTCAAAAATTGGATTTCTCTGGAATAAGCAATGGCATGTATTTAATTACCTTGTCTAGCAATCAGGAAAATCTTAAAAACATAAAAATTCAAATCAATCGTTAACTCAACAACTAATCTTATTTTATAATCATGAAAAAATTATTTACACTTTTTATTTTAGCTCTGACCTTTGTAACGGTCTATGCTCAAGCCCCACAAGGGATTAACTATCAGGCGGTAGCCCGCAACGCAGCCGGCAACATTTTAGCTACTCAAGCTGTTGGTGTGCGTATTAGTATTATCGATGCATCCCCAACAGGTACCGTTCAGTACACTGAAACGCACGCTATATCTACCAATCAATTTGGTTTATTTAATATTGTTATTGGTAGTGGCAGTGTTACAACGGGTACTTTTGCAGGTATTACCTGGAGTGCTGGGAATAAATTTATCAAGGTAGAAGTTGACCCTGCTGGAGGTACAACATATACTGATATGGGTACTACTAAACTTCAAAGTGTTCCGTTTGCATTGTTCGCTCAAGGTGCAGTTGGCCCGACAGGCCCGACAGGCCCAACAGGCCCAGCAGGAACAGCAGGAACAGCAGGCGCAGCGGGTGCTACCGGTGCAACAGGCCCTGCAGGAGCTACTGGTCCTGCCGGCCCAGCAGGTCCAACGGGTGCAGCTGGCGTTGCTGGAGCAACAGGCCCAACAGGCCCGGCAGGAGCAACAGGAGCAACAGGCCCTGGTATTAGTGGTGGCGTTACCAATACAATAGCTAAATTTACCAGCGCAACAGCTGTGGGCGTATCTCAAATTTTTGATAATGGTACCATTGTCGGTATAGGAACAACGACTCCTGCTACTAATGGAATACTAAATCTAGCGGGTACTGCTTCCGTTTATAACGGCCTCCATTTTACCAATACGGCTTCCGCATCAGGCAGCGCGGATGGATTTTTAATAGGCCCCGCAACCTCAAATTCGCTTGATATTAGTGTATGGAATTGGGAAGCAGGATATCTTAATTTCGGAACCGCCGGTGTTCCTCGAATGACCATCGATGCTACCGGTAAGGTGGGTATAGGAACGGCTACACCAGCCGCAACTTTAGATGTTACCGGTACACTTAAATTTTCTACGGGTGCTGGCGCAAATAAAGTGCTTACCAGTGATGCCACAGGTAATGCCACATGGACAGCCCCTACAGGAATTCTTTCGGGGATGAATAATAACTCCGGTGGAGTGCCAACAATTACGGCTACCAATGCCTTAATTGCAACTTCAGGAGCTATTACCATTACCGCCGGGCAAAAGGTATTTGTTACTGCTTCAGCAGCGTGTGGAAGTTCGGTAGCTGGAGGAGCAACGAATCTTGCGCTGTATCCAGCCTACAAACTTACTAGTGCTACAGCCCCTACCACTGTGGGTGGTGCGTTGTACTGTCAAACAGTACAGAATCAACGAAGCACCTATTCAGTTAGTTGGGTGTTCAGTGGTCTATCTGCCGGAACGTATAATTTTGGAATGGCAGGCAGTTCGTCATCCTTCGCCAATTGGAATTTTAATGATTATTATTATGTAACGGTATTGGTTTTCGATTAGTTAAATAACACCTACATAAAAAAATCCCCGCAGTATTGTGGGGATTTTTTTATGCATTACTATTTCCGTAACAAAAGTTGAATTTAACGATTAAACGGTCTGTTCCAATAATTCCTTCAGCAATTGCTGTTTGTTTAAATTATAGAAAAGCAATCCCTGTTTGGCAATCGAAATATTCCCATTCTCTTCACTAACAATGATGGCAATGGCATCATTTTGGTTGGTAACACTTACGGCCGATCGGTGTCGGGTGCCTACGTTTTCGGGGAGGTTCGTTATTTCTTGAGAGATGGGTAAGATGCACCCAGCTGCCTTTATTCGATTCTTGTTTATAATCAGAGCCCCATCATGCAAAGGGCTTGTTTTGTTGAAAAAAGTTTCAATGATTTTCGAGGATACTACGGCATCGGTATTGGTGCCGCTTTGTGAAATATATTTTAATTCGGTAGTTCCTGTAAATACAATTAAGGCTCCTGTTTTCTCTTCCGACATGTGGTAACAGGCTTCCAAAACGGCCTCCATCATGTGCAACTCCTTTTCCTTGTAGGTCATGGCCATCGGTAGGATGCGGGCAATGGAAAATTTATTTCCCGTTAAAACATTTTTCCCCAATAACATTAGGAACCGACGTATTTCCTGTCTGAATATAACAATAACAAAAATAATTCCTAGATCCCAAAAAGCTCCCAGAAAAGAACTAAGTATCGGCATTTCGAAATGTTTTGCAATGCCATAGATTAATATGAGTATATATAAACCGACACTTACCGTAAATGCCGTTGTGCCTTTAAGCAAACGAAAAATCAAATAAAGAAGGAGACCTAGTATTGCAACATCAACTAAATTTAGAACTCGAATATCTTCGAACATAATGTAATCAATTTTGTCAAAGATATGGTATGAAATTTAAAATTAAAAATGAAATGCTTTCGGTTGCGTTTCTTCGTTAACAAATAGAATTTCATTTGTTATTTAAATCAAAACATTTTTTATTTTTCTTGCAGCATTTTTTGCAATGAAAACATCTCGTCACGTAGTTTGGCCGCCAGTAGGAAATCGGTTTCTTTGGCTGCTTTTTGCATCGCCTTTTGGGTGTCGCTAATCATCTTTTCGATTTGTGGCTTACTCATCAACTTAATTACAGGATCTGCTGCGATATCGGGTTCTATCGGTTCTAGATAAAATTTTGTAACGCCATCTTTTGCATCCGCCACCTTGGTTTGTTTTAGAATTTCCTCAATGCTTTTCCGAACGGTTTGTGGTGTGATACCGTGTTTTAAATTATAGGCAATTTGTTTCTCTCTTCGACGGTTTGTTTCTTCAATGGTCTTGCGCATGCTTTCCGTCATCCGGTCGGCATACATGATTACTTTTCCTCTATCGTTTCGGGCGGCACGTCCAATAGTTTGAACCAAGGAGGTGGTGCTGCGTAAAAAACCTTCTTTGTCGGCATCCATGATGGCCACAAAACTTACCTCCGGGAGGTCTAATCCTTCGCGTAATAAATTTACTCCAATCAATACATCATATACTCCCAATCGTAAGTCCCGCAATATCTCCACTCGATCTAAAGTTTTTACTTCACTATGAATATAGGCACATTTTATGTTTAACCGAAGCATGTATTTACTCAACTCTTCGGCCATACGTTTGGTAAGGGTCGTGACTAAAATTCGGTCGCCCATTCTTACTCGGTCATCAATTTCATCCAGTAAATCATCCACCTGATTAATGCTGGGTCGAACCTCAATGATTGGGTCAAGCAGTCCAGTGGGGCGTATTAATTGCTCTACGATCGACCCTTCCGCTTCATTTAATTCATAATCGGCAGGGGTGGCACTTACATAAATTGTTTGTTTGGTTATCGTACCAAATTCATCAAACTTTAACGGACGGTTATCCATTGCCGAAGGTAAGCGAAATCCGTTTTCTACTAAGGCCTGTTTACGACTTCGGTCTCCGCCATACATCGCCTTAATTTGGGGCATGGATACATGGCTTTCATCAACAATCAGTAAAAAGTCATCTGCAAAATAATCGAGTAAACAAAACGGGCGATCGCCTGCTTTTCGTTTATCCATATAACGAGAGTAGTTCTCAATTCCACTGCAATATCCAAGTTCGCGCATCATCTCCAAATCAAAGGTCACGCGGTCCTCCAAGCGTTTTGCTTCAAGGTGCAAACCAATATTTTTAAAATAAGCACATTGCTTCACCATATCATCTTGTATTTCTTTGATGGCATGTTGTAACGTGTCTTTAGAACTCACATAAAGATTTGCAGGGTATATTGCAATCCTATCTGTTTTTTCGATGCGCTGCCCCGTTAGAGGGTCAAACATTTCCAATGCTTCTATTTCATCATCAAAAAAATGAATGCGATAGGCATAGTCGGCATACGCTAAATAGACATCTACCGTATCTCCTTTTACCCGGAAATTACCTCGATTAAAATCGGCTGTGGTACGGCTATACAAACCATCCACCAGGTTGTATAATAAGGTCTGCCTATTGATGCGTTGCCCTAGTTTTAGATGGATGATGCTTCCTTGGATATCCGACGGGTTTCCGGCACCATAGATACATGATACCGAAGCGACGACAATAATATCCCGTCGCCCACTTAATAAGGATGACGTGGTTTTTAATCGTAATTTCTCAATTTCTTCATTAATCTGTAAGTCCTTTTCTATATATGTGCCGGTAGATGCTATGAAGGCTTCGGGTTGATAGTAATCGTAATAGCTTACAAAGTATTCTACTGCATTATCCGGAAAAAACTGTTTAAATTCGCCATATAGTTGAGCTACCAAAGTCTTATTATGACTAAGCACAAGTGTCGGTCGTTGTACCTGGGTTATTACGTTGGCAACGGTGAATGTCTTTCCACTGCCGGTTACACCCAATAATACCTGTGCTTTATCACCACGGTTTAATCCTTCCACCAATTGTACTATAGCGGAAGGTTGGTCGCCGGTGGGTTGAAAATCTGAAGTGAGTCTGAATTCCATTTAAATCGATTGCAAAGGTAACAAAGGAGAGAGGAAGAAGATTAAGGGCCGTATTACTATTCTTTTACTACTCGATGCTCAATGAGTGGGCCATTAATGGTGTTGTAAAGCTGCTCTGCAAATGCCCCTAAATTATCATCCGTCAGTCCTGCTACTTCAATGGGTTCATGAACAATGGCACGGGTAATACCAGGTAAAGCTGAATATTTTCCATCGTCAGGAAGTAAACGCCAATTATCAATAAAAGTAACAGGTAATACCGGAACGCCTAATTGTAGTGCAATTTTGAAAACCCCCGGTTTAAATTTTTTCATCACGGGGGTACTGTCCGGAATCCCTCCCTCAGGAAAAATAACAATACTCGCTCCAGTTGCTAAGTGTTTTTTTGCCAATTCAAAAGCGCGATAACTGTCGCGTGCCGATTTACGATTCACAGCGATATCTATGGTACGAAAGAACCTGCCAAATAATGGAATATCGCCAAGTTCAGCCTTCGCCATAAAGTTGAAATACCCCGGAATCGCAATACACATCATAGGTATATCCATATAGGATGTATGATTACTGCAAATGATGTAATTTTGCCTGTTAAAATCGATCGGTATCTTGTATTTTACATCCCACCACTGTAATGAGGTAATCTGAAGTATTTCTGACCAGAAACGACGGGTACGATGGGCTAATGGGTAAAGTTTTTCAAAGCTCAAGGTGACCCAAAAAACAGGAAATAGGATAAAGAACCAAATCGAAAGGTTTAAATAAAACCAAATACCCCAAATTTTTTTAAATGTGTAAATTATATAGTTCATTAATAATACTGCGAAGTTATTTAATGTAATCGATTATCAAAATTTGATTTGCATCCTTCTTCTCCTTTTATTCCAAAAATATTTTTTGTTTCCATAAAATATTTTTCACTATACTTGCAACATTAATTCTTTTCAAATCTTAAAAGAATTACATAGTTAAAGATTTTGCAGGGCAGAACACACTTCGAGGGGCAAATATTCAATCCTTATTTTTTTTGTTTATCTAGTTTCTCTCAAATGTTGTTTTTGGTTTTCCAACATAAAGCTTACTAAAAATTGCCGCTGCAAAAAGTAAAATTCAATTTAATACAAAATAAAGGAATTCATTCAATTATGAACTTCACCATCTCTCAATTAAGCGAAATGTCGCTTCCTGAATTACAGGAATTAGGGCAAAAGCTGGACGTTGCCAATTATGAAAATCTAGGCAAACAGGAACTAATGGGTAACCTCATTTTAAAGCAAAAGGCGAATCAACCGGATGTGTTGTTGACCGAAAATTCTGAGGTTTCTCTAGAAAAAAAGAAACGCGGTCGTAAGAAAAAGTCAGAAGGGGAAGAAGTAATAGAGGAGGTGCCAACAGGTGAAATCGTAATCAATGAAACGGTAGAGCCGAAAATTGATATAGAGCAAGGGGAAAAAACTGATGAGGAGTTGCATGAAGAGCGAAAACGCAAAAGGTTGAGTTTGAAGGAAGAGCAGAAGAATGCCGAACACAAGCCCAAACCTCATCCAAACCATCATGCTAAACCGTTGCATGAGAAAAAGGACGATGTGAAAAACGAGGAAGAAAATGTAAATGAGAATAGTAATGAGGAACAAAACATCAACAATCAACAGAATCTTCAAAATCAACGCCAGCAAGTAGCAAGTGTCTTTGAATTTGATGATCATATAACCAATCAGGGGGTTTTAGAATTGATTCCCGATGGATATGGTTTTTTACGAAGCAGTGATTATAATTATATGCCAAGTCCTGATGATATTTATGTTTCTCCCTCGCAAATAAAATTGTTTGGGTTAAAAACAGGAGATACGGTGAAAGGCACTATCCGTCCTCCAAAGGAAGGAGAAAAATATTTTGCATTAATAAAGGTAATCAGCATCAACGGACGTACCCCTGCTGAAGTTCGTGATCGCGTTTCTTTTGAGCATCTGACGCCACTTTTCCCCGATGAGAAATTGAATTTGGTTTACAGTAAAAACAATTATTCTACTCGTTTGATTGATATGTTTGCACCCATTGGTAAGGGCCAGCGGGGGCTTATTGTAGCGCAACCCAAAACCGGTAAAACGGTTTTACTGAAGGATATTGCCAATGCTATTGCCGCAAATCACCCGGAAGTTTATTTAATCGTTTTATTAATTGATGAGCGTCCGGAAGAAGTAACCGATATGGCTCGGAGTGTTCGTGCTGAAGTGGTGGCGAGCACATTCGATGAGCCGGCTGACAAACATGTGAAACTATGTAATATGGTTCATGAGAAAGCTAAACGTATGGTAGAATGTGGACACGATGTGGTGATTTTGATGGACTCCATCACTCGTATGGCTCGTGCCTATAACACGGTAACACCAGCCTCCGGTAAAATATTAAGTGGTGGAGTAGATGCTAACGCATTACACAAGCCAAAGCGTTTTTTTGGTGCTGCTCGTAAAATAGAAAACGGCGGATCGCTTACTATTATTGCTACCGCATTAACCGATACCGGAAGTAAAATGGATGAAGTAATTTTTGAAGAGTTTAAGGGAACAGGTAATATGGAATTGCAACTCGATCGGAAATTGGCTAACAAACGGGTGTACCCTGCTATTGATATTCCTGCTTCAGGCACTCGACGTGAAGATTTATTATTGTCGAAGGAATTCTTACAACGGATCTGGATCTTGCGTAAGCATTTAAGTGATATGAACGCAGAAGAGGCAATAGAGATGTTGCTAAAACACATGCGCCTAACCAATAGCAATGAGGAGTTTATTGCCACCATGAATGGGTAAGCTGAACACCCCATTCCGATAAACCCTACTCTACAACGCTCTTTTATACAATCGAACGGTATTCTCTAACCCTAAATAGAGGGCATCGCAAACGAAGGCATGACCTATCGATACTTCTGCTAAATGGAGGATGTTATGATGGAAATAATTTAGGTTTTTAAGATCAAGGTCATGGCCGGCATTAATACCCAGACCTAAGGAATGGGCTAAATTGGCGGACGCTAAATAAGGCTTAATGGCATGGTCTTTATTTTTTAGATATTCTTTTGCATATAATTCGGTATATAATTCAATCCGGTCTGTTCCGGTTTCTGCTGCACCTCCAATGATCTTTGTAACCGCATCGCAGAAGATGGAGACACGTATTTTTTCTTTTTTAAATACGTCAATGACATCTCTCAAAAATCCTTTTTCCTTTTCCGTGTCCCATCCTTGATTGCTGGTGAGCTGGCTCATCGTGTCGGGCACTAAGGTTACTTGGGTAGGCTTTACGGCCAGTACTAAATCAATAAATTTCTGTTCTTTCGGGTTACCCTCAATATTGAATTCGGTGGTGATAACCTTCTTTAATGCGATGACGTCTTCATATTTAATATGCCGCTCATCTGGGCGGGGATGTACGGTGATTCCATCGGCTCCAAATCGTTCAATATCAAGAGCCACTTGGATGAGGTCTGGATTGTTACCTCCGCGGGCATTGCGTAAGGTAGCAAACTTGTTTATATTTACAGAAAGTTTGGTCATGGATTAATTTTCTATGATGCAAAGTAAATTAAAATTGTTTCTATGCGGGCAGTAATTCAACGTGTTCTCGAGGCTTCTGTAATAATTGATGGAAAATTAGAGTCAGCAATCGGCAGTGGACTCCTCATTTTATTGGGTATAGAGGCCGCAGATGATGAAAATGATAGTATTTGGCTATCGCAGAAAATATGCAATATGCGCCTATTCGACGATGCCCAAGGGGTGATGAATTTTAGTGTGGGCGATGTTAATGGTGAGCTCTTATTAATAAGTCAATTTACCTTGTATGCTGCTACAAAAAAAGGAAACCGCCCAAGTTATATCGATGCTGCCAGACCAGAAATAGCTAAGCCATTGTATGAAAGAATGATTTCCCAACTGCAACACGACCTAGGTAAAAGCGTAGCTACCGGTATCTTTGGCGCTAACATGAAGGTGGCTTTAGTAAATCATGGCCCCGTAACCATTATCATTGATTCTAAAAATAAAGGGTAAATAACAAAAGGATAAAACAATAACTTAGCACCTTAATTCAACCTTGAATTTTATGCAACAACCGTGGTGGAAACAAAATAATATAATGGTCCCAATCTGCTTGGGCTTTTATGCATTGGTGTTTTTAGCTTGCTCCTGGTTTAGTATTGGCACTTATGGCGGTGGCGATAGCTGGATGCATTATCTTTTTGCTCGATTTGCATTTAAACATCCCGAAAATTTTCTGGATCAATGGGGAAAGCCGATCTTTACGTTGCTTGCCTCACCGTGGGCACAGTTTGGGTTTGGAGGCGTTAAACTGTTTAACATCATCTGTGCCTTAAGTACCGGTTACCTTAGCTTTCTAATTGCTCGCCAGCATGTTCCAAAATTGGCCTGGCTAAGCCTTGTTTTTGTGTTTAGTATACCGGTATATTTTGTAAGTGTTTTTAGTGGCCTCACTGAAATTTTATTTGCCTTGTTTTTGATTTCAGGAATCTATCTCTATCAAAATTTCAGGGAACGCTGGGCGTGTTTAATAATTTCATTTTTACCTTTTATACGCAGCGAAGGCTTCTTGATTATTCCTGTGTTTGCCTTAATGGCATTGTATTATAAGCAGTATAAGGCCATTGGGCTTTTATTCCTTGGAACCGTCGTGTTTTCTATTATTGGGCTTCTTGTTTATAGTAACTTGAAATGGGTATTTAGTACCAACCCATATCTTCTTGCGGTTAATGTGTATGGCAAAGGTTCTTTACTCCAGTTTGTAAGAGGCAACGAGGATATAGCCGGAGCACCACAGGTACTCTTGGTTCTCCTGGCTATTGTGATTTTTATTAGGGCCTATTATGCACAATTAAAAGCAAGATCTTTGGGTAGCGATCGGATGCTCAATATACGGATGGTTTTAATATTTGGAAGTTTTTCGGTTTATTTTATAGCCCATAGTATATTTTGGCGGTTAGGAATTTTTGGTTCCTTGGGATTATTGCGGGTAATGGCAGGTATTGGTCCCGTTATTGCACTCTCGGCCTTTTTTGCCTTTCATTGGATGATGGATTTAGAAATTGCTCAAAAGGTATGGGTGAAGACACTTGGCTTTCTTTTGTTGGTTGCTGTATTTCTTATTCCAATAAAGCAAAATCGCCGCGAGATTCCATATAAGCTAAGTGATTTTGAGCAAGCGCAATACAAATCGTGTCAATGGATTAAAGAAAATAATTTACAAAATAATTTCTTCTATTTTTTCGATCCATTTGTAGCGCATATTTTAAATTTAGATCGATTCGACCCTTCGAAGACATCATCCATTTTCTATGTCAATAATTCCATTTCTTTTCGCAAGGACGCACTTATTATTTGGGACTCCCAGTTTTGCCCTATTGAAGGCAATTTGCCTAAGCATTGGCTTGATGAGAATGAAAATTTTATTTTGTTGCATGAAGAACATAACAATCGTAATTTTGGTATCAGAGGTGATACCTTACAAATACGTATTTATAAAATACAAAACGATATTGAACTTAAAAACATGAAATAAGTGAAAGCGATAATTATACTTTTCTTTCTCTTTCTTTATAGCCTTGCCGTAAATGCAAACCACTGGCTTGTTTTGGTTAATGGTGAACGAGTATTCGAGTGTGTTTCTACCTGTTCTGAGAATGGCTTTAACGCCAATCTACTGATGGCTAAAGGGCAATTAAAGGCTGGGGATAAGATCACCATTGTATATATTAAAGATTCCAATGAGCTAAATATCACCAAGAATATTATCGTGAGTGATTCTGCTCAGCTCCGCTTTAATGCCTTCCCGGTTTTTGATGCAGCTGGCAATCAAGGCATCACCATTAATGCAGATGATTTAAATTCACTTCATCGTATTATAATCTGGTATTCGGAGAAGAAGATGGTAAACAACAAAGAGATAATAACCCAAAGGATTCCTTTGGTGTATTTCGAGTAAATAAGTATAGCATGAAATAAGGGGTATTTCAGTATTTGATGTGCTGGCGAAAATAAAATGATCCGCAAAGACCGTATCAATGCTGTTTCGTCATTCCTATTCTGAAGCCCTCCTTTCGCAGATCCTAGGTCCATGAACAAGTTACCATTGACGTATTTTGATGCTAACG
>CANNQU010000021.1 GCA_947507965.1 Bacteroidota bacterium | reverse complement strand
CCCGAGGCATCAATCATTCCAATATGATCGTATCCGTCATCTCCTTTCATGGCGCCACTGCCACCTTTCATTCCAAGAAAACAAATATCGACATATTTTTTATGCGTTCGTGGGTGATTTCCTGTAAAAAGTGCACATAACAAATGATTCCATCCTGCGGTAATTCGTTCCGGTACGGCCGGTCCTAAGGCCTTAAATATAGCATCGGCTACCTGCGGACATAAATGATTGCCGAAGGTTGTTGCGGCAGGATAGGAAGCATTTAAAATGGTGCCTTCCGGTACAATATATTTCAGTGGTTTTATCATTCCCTCATTATGTGGAATGTTCGGATTCACCATCTGAAGGAAGGTAAGTGTAATTGCCGAACAGGTAGAGGTATAGGTTCCATTTACAAATCCTTTTGTTTGTGGAGACGACGTAGAAAAATCGAAAATGATTTCGTCATTTTTTACCGTAATTTCTGTTCGAATTGGAAATTTACTCCCCTTGTGTTTGCCATCATAATAAACCATGCTTCCCCCTTTGTATAAGCCATTAGGGATGTTTTTTATTTCAGCACGCATCATTTTCTCCGTAGCGTCGAATAAAGCCAGCTTATGCGACTCAAAAACCGACAGGCCGTATTTTGCAACCAATGCCTGTAGTCGCCTTTCACCGAGTGTGCAAGCACCAATCTGTGCTTTAATATCCTCTTGTACCATTTGCAAGCGTATGTTGGCAAAAATTAAATTCCAAACATCTTTCCGTAACTTGCCTTTCTCTACTATTTTAACCGCAGGAATTCTGATGGCTTCCTGCCATACTTCTGTAGCGTTGGGGTTGTAACCACCCTGTACGGCACCGCCAATATCGGCCTGATGCCCTTTGGCAGCACACCATCCAACCAGTTTCTTTTCGTTAAAGATGGGTTTAAAAATCGCTACATCATTGTTTTGATTTCCCATCGAGAAAACATCGTTATGAATAATTACATCCCCTTCGTGTATATCATCTCCATATTGTTCGATGATTACTTTGCATACGGGCCCAAGCGAAAAAGAAAGTATCGGTAGGTTTTCTGTTTGTTCCAACATACGACCTTGGGCATCATATAGGCCGGTAACAAAATCTTTTGCTTCACATAGAATCGGAGATCGGGTTGTTTTGGTCAAGGAGATGCTCATCTCATCGGTTATCGATCGGAAGGATCTCTGAAAAATAGAAACGAGTATTTTATCAATTTTCATGTATTCTATTTTGTTTAATGTTTAAGCTAAATCCATCGGGAAAAATTTTCTTCTCATAAACCATTATCGATCCGAAATCATCTACTACCCCATCATAATTTTCACTTAAAAAAATGGAAGTAGTTATTTTTTCAATTACACAGGGCCCTTTTATTCTGGCTCCAAAAATGGGTTTATCACCATCGTAAATAGGCACTAACTTCATTCGTTTTAACTCTGGAATATATACCTTTCGAGGTTCTTTGAGAGCGGCCTCCACAGGCATTGTTTTTGTTTCTAACGAGAGGAATTTTGGACGCTCTGTTTTCCCCACCACCCGCAATCGCACATTAATTAATTCCATCTCGGTATCTTCCTCTTTCAACGAATAGCCAAATTGTCGGTTATGTTCTTTGTGGAATAATTCGAAAATATTTTTAAGGTTAAAGGTCATCACATCCTCCCAGGTTACTTCCATTTGAACCTCATGGTATTGTCCAATATATCGAATGTCAAGTATCGGGTAATAGGAAATCTTTTCGCTGGACACCCCTTCATCCACAACCAATGCATGGGTTCCTTCCGCTTTCATTTCATTAAAAAGCGTAAGGAATTTATTTCTATCGAGGTTTATAAAAGAGGTATAGTAGGAGCGTATATAATCATGTTTTAGGTCGCCGAGTAACATCCCTGCAGCACAAAAGATGGACGAAACATTAGGAACCAGGAACATTGGAATTTCTAATTCTTTGCAAATTTCTGATGCGTGTATGGAGCCAGCCCCACCGGCAACGATAAATAAAAACTCTCTGGGGTCGTAACCCCGTTCAACAGATATTTCACGAACGCCCTGCGCCATATTGCTATTGATAATTCGATACATGCCGGCGGCGGTTTCAAGTGCCGATAAGCCAAGCTTCACGGCTAGTTCTGTTTTTATCGCTTTTTCAGATTTTGCTTTGTTTAGCTTTAATTTTCCTCCGGCAAAAAAATCGGGATTGAGGTACCCCAACATGATATCGGCATCTGTGCAGGTAGGCAATATCCCTCCCCGCTCATAACATACCGGTCCGGGCATAGCACCAGCACTTTGAGGGCCCATTTGCAAGAGTCCGCCATCATTGATCCAGCCAATACTCCCGCCCCCTGCTCCAATGGTGATAATATCGAGCGAAGGGAGTGCGATACGATATCGATTGATCTTGCCTTCGGTACTCGTCACGCATTGATTTTCGATAACCAGGGCAGCATCAAAACTTGTTCCGCCCATATCTACGGTAATGCAATTTTTGTATCCCAGCATATTCGCGTAAAAAGCCCCAGCTGTAGGAGCCGCTGCCGGGCCCGATAGCACGGTGACGGCAGGATTTTTCTTAACCTGCTCAGGTACTACTACGCCTCCATTGGATTGCATAATGAGCAACGTTCCTTTATAATGAATATGGGTTAGCTTCTGCGTTAGGTTATCAAGGTATCGGGCAACGATAGGGCCTACGAAAGCACTCACAGTAGTGGTACTCACTCTCTCATAAAAGCGAATCGAAGGAAGCACTTCAAAGGATGCGGTGATAAACCGATCTTTCAAATTTTTTCGAAGGTAATTAATGGCTTGTTTTTCGTGCGACGGGTTCTTGTAAGAATTCATGAAGCAAACGGCAACGGATTCTACATTTTCCTCTTTTATTTTTTTGATGATGGATAAAAGTTCTTTCGTGTCAAGCTTCTTCAATACTTTTCCTTCCGAATCAATTCTCTCATCGACGGTGAATCGCAGGTAGCGAGGAGCTAACGGGCTCACATTTTTGTAATGGTTGTTGAACTGTTCTTCACGAATTCCTCTTCTCATCTCTAAGGCGTCGCGAAAGCCTTTGGTTGTTATCAATGCGGTCTTAGCTCCTTTCAGCGTAAGTAGTGCATTGGTAGCAACGGTAGTGCCATGAACAATGGTATCGATGCATGAAACAAATTTTTCAAAAGGTATCCCAGTCATTTCAGCAATATCACGAATGCCGGTAATGAAGCCTATTGAAGCATCATGCGGTGTGGAGAGTGTTTTATGTACACTGGTTTTTCCTTCGGAAGAGACGCAAATTAAATCCGTAAAGGTTCCGCCAATATCAATCCCTAGTTTGAATCGTGTCACTTTTTGGGTATGGTTTGTTGAGTTAAAAAACAGCTCTCACTTTCGTGTACTCTAGGTGAGAGCTGTATGATGGTGTTTAAGCAGGAATAGTCGGTGTGTTTAATTCTCTTAGATTGGCGTATAGTTCATCATCGGTAAAATGGTGATCTACTAGTTTACCATCGAAAAAATCCTGGTAAGAGCTCATATCGAAATAGCCATGACCACATAAATTAAAAAGAATAGTATCCGATTTGCCTTCCGCCTTCGCGCGATTCACTTCACGAATAACATTTGCAATCCCGTGAGTTGCTTCCGGAGCTGGTAAAATACCTTCAGCCTTTGCAAAGAGAACGCCTGCTTCGAAACATTCTATTTGCTGGAGGGCCTGGGCTTCGATGAATTTATCTTTTAGCAATTGACTTACAATGGCACCTGCCCCATGATAACGTAATCCACCGGCATGTATGGGTGCGGGCATAAAATTATGTCCTAAGGTAAACATCGGTAATAAAGGCGTCATCCCGATGGTGTCGCCGAAGTCATAACGGAATTGGCCTTTGGTCAACTTAGGGCATGAGGCGGGTTCACTAGCGATGAATCTGGTTTTCTTTCCGGATGTAAAATTATGCCGGAGAAAAGGGAATGAGATACCGGCAAAATTAGAACCACCTCCAAAAGGGGCGATTACAATATCAGGATAATCGCCAGCCATCTCGAATTGCTTTTCCGCTTCTAACCCAATAATGGTTTGGTGCATTAACACATGATTAAGAACACTCCCTAAGGCATATTTCGTGCTGTCGCCGCTGGTTGCCGCTACTTCTACAGCTTCCGAAATAGCGATTCCTAGACTTCCATTGGAGTTCGGATTGGCAGCTAGTATTTGTCGTCCAGCCTGTGTTTTATCACTTGGCGATGCAATGACCGTTGCTCCCCAGGTATTCATCAACAGTTTTCGATAAGGCTTTTGATTATAGCTTATTTTTACCATATAAACTTCGCACGCTATTCCAAAATGCTGACAAGCAAAACTTAAGGCACTGCCCCATTGACCGGCACCCGTCTCGGTGCTAATCTTTTTCACTCCTTCCATTTTATTATAATATGCCTGAGGCACGGCAGTATTGGGTTTGTGAGAGCCCGATGGACTGTTGCCTTCGTATTTATAATATATTTTTGAAGGCGAGTCGAGCATTTTTTCAAGTCCGTAGGCACGGTACAATGGCGAAGGCCTCCAAATTTTGTAAACCTCTCTTACCTCGTCTGGAATGTCGATCCAACGTTCCTTTGAAACTTCCTGTTTAATAAGTTCCATGGGGAATAATGGAGCAAGGTCTTCGGGTCCAATAGGCTGTAATGTTCCCGGGTGAAGGGGTGGGAGCATGGGATTCGGCATATCGGCCTGAATGTTGTACCATTGATGCGGAATGTCTTTTTCCGTCAGGTAGATTTTTTTGATTTTTTCCATGTGGTTGCGATGTTTTCGGGTTTAAATATTAATTAAGAAGAAGTCTTTTTGTTTTTATGGCCGTATTAAAGCTTAGCGATGAATAAAATTTGCTTTTACTTTTGGGCCATTGGTTTTAAAATTTTCTAATCCTATTTTCATATCCTCAGTGGTTAAACACACTCCAAACATGCTCGACTCCAGATCGAGTCCATCTTTTAAATTTAGCGTTGCACCTTCATAAATGGCACGCACTAAAATCTCATCTATCGTTTTACTTAAATGACCAATTTCAAGCTGAGCCGGAGCGCCAATCAAAGCCATTGGTTCCGTTGAAACTCTTTTCACCGTCACCATTCCGGAAGCCATTTCTTTTGCTAGTTGTATTGCTGCTGCTATTAAATCACTTTCTACCTCTTGGTGAACCAAGCCAATTTCAGCGGCTTCTTTACCGGAAACATTTCTGGCGGTACGTAATATTTCAGCGGCTTTTTCAACACCTACCAGCCGAGGTAGTCTTTGCGTGCCGCCAGCACCGGCAATAAAGCCGAGGTTCACCTCCGGCTGACAAACCAAAAGAGGCGTGCCCTTTTTACAGATGCGTGTTGAGCATGCCATGGCCAGCTCATTTCCTCCACCGAACGCAAAGCCATTCATAGCGCATACGATAGGTTTCGAGTAGTTCTCTATATAATCCAATACCGATTGAAAGGTACGGGAGTTATTATATCCATCTTCCGATGTTTTTAACGCAGCAAGCATATTGATATCAGCACCCGACACAAATGCTTTGGTGCCAAAGCCGGTAATCACCACTGCTTTTATGGAGGGGTCATTAGCTACCAGTTCCAATTCATTTTTTATCTGTCCAATGACATTTAAATTTAATGCATTTAATACCTTTGGTCGACGAATCGTTATCACAAGGGTCTCTTCCATAACGGTGGTAACAAGGTCCTTTAGTTTCCACCCTCCGGCAGCACTCGTTTTTTCTAAAATTTTTGGAAAAGGAAAGCTTGGATGAGAAGTGCAAAATGTTTTCACCAACTCCATCGATTGATTTATACCAAGCGCATTCATGAAAGCAAAAGGTGGCTTTATAGAAAGCGATATTTCACAGGCCATGTTCAGGTCGTTGATATCAACAATTCCAAGGTCAAGGATATACGACGACAGTGCAAAATAGGCTCCTTGAAACTCGGCTATCAGTTTCGCTCCTTTTTCAACCGACAATTCAATATTTTCACCACGCTGCGCTGTGTTCCAAGCTTCTTTTTGCCGTGTTTTCGTATGTAGTGATGGGGGTGTTTTAAACCATGGCATAAGCAGTTTCCCCATCTCATCCAAGCCATGGGCTGTAATGGGGTTTCCACCGGTTAAATTCAATGCCGTGAACGGGCCTACACCCAATCCTAGTGCCTTGACGGCCGCAGCATCAATTTCCTTCTCGTTACCCCAACCTCTCTCGAAACATAGGATTGCGGTTTGGCATATCCCTTCAAAAATGGGGTCGATAGCATAGCCATAGGAACTTTTTACTTTGATTGGAACTTTGCCTATCGACTCATAAAAGGCAAGCAAATATTGAACGAGATTAGGCTTTGTTTCGTTGCCTGGAACCAGCTCAACGACAGGGTTTATTTCGGCCGGGAAAAAATAATGTGCCACTAGGCAACGTGACTTGTTTTTTATATTCCGGAAAATCACTTCCGGCTGCATGTGTGAAGAGTTCGAGAGATATATACATTGATCATCGGTCATGGATTCTACCTGCCGAAAAATTTTATCTTTGATATTCTCATCTTCGGTAGCCGCTTCCACCACAATTTGTGATCCTCGAATGTACTCGTAATCGGACGAAAAGATCATGGCATTTTTTATCCTTTCTGCTTGTTCCGGTTTGAACGCTCCGGACTCGAGTCCTTTCTGAATTTTTTTATTCACCTTAGCTTCTGCTTTGGCAAGGGCCTCTGGTGAAATGTCAACAATGATAACACTTACATTAAAGGGTGAAAGAGATTTTGCAAAATGCAATGCAATGTCAGGACCTATTTGTCCTGCCCCGATAACAGCAATTTTTGTGATTGCAATATCTTTAAAATTATACGCCATAATTTAATTCATTTTAAGCAAATGTATTTTTAAATGAGCCTTGAAAATATGATTTGCATCATACTTTAGAATAATAGTTAGCTGCATAACATGGAAGCCGTAAAACCATGGATTGTAAATTTAGGAATTCATGTTACCCTGTTTCGTTACTTTATTTTCATTGTTCATTAAGGCTATTGTGCGATAAAAAACCAATGTGTTAAGACGCGTGAGAGGGTATGGGTTGCCAATTGTTTTTTTTTGTTTACGTGTTTTAAGGTAGGGCCTATGCCTTGGTTACGGTAATTTCAAATAAAATTTTAAAAATAATTTACTAGTTTGTTCAAAATGTTATAAACTTGTATTATTAAAATATATTAATCTAAACCCTTTAAACCATTCTAATCATGAAAAAAGTATTTGTATTATTTGCATTTGTAATGCTGGCTGTTTCCTACTCTTTTGCCCAAGGAACGATGAAAGATGCTACTGCTATCGCTAAGTTTGAGGCTGGTGAAGCATTATCGAAAGCCGATGTAGGATTTTTGGCCGTCGTTGCTAATGGTCCTGAAAAAAGCCGTGGAGCGGTAGCTGCCGACGTAACGGTGGGCGCATCTAAATTTGCAGCAGGCCATGTGCTTACTCAAGCCGAAGCCGACCTGTTGAACGAAAAAGCAACGACCTATGCTAAAGGATTGAAAGATGTAGATTCAAAGCAGCGTGGAGCTGTTTGCTATTATCTGTATTGCAACAGTTATGGCAACTGTTATTATGTATATTACTACTGTTAGTTTTAATCTATACATCGCATAAAAAATGCTCTTCCATGGTTTGGGAGAGCTTTTTTTTGTGATAAACAAATTGAGCCTGTGTTTCGGGATATACTCCGATTGCTTTCTCCTTGATGTTTTCTGCGAAAAATTTCTTTAATCTGATGCATGTTTTTGGGGTTGTTTGCCATAATCCAAGATTAGAGCTATTGCATCATTTCCCAAATAGGGGTGGTTCAGTTGAAACCGGAATGGTGGTTCAGTTGAAACCGGAATAGTGGTTCAGTTGAAACCGAAATGGTGGTTCAGTTGGTTCCGAAATATCCAACTCAAGGAGAGGTGCCTTTTTTAGAGTTTATTTTCTCATGTCGCCAAATTGAATTGGACATCAATGAATTAAAACAATGTTTTTTCGGAGAGCATCTGCTGCGCGAAAAAACCATGCCTGTTGCCATAGTCGAAAGCGAAAAAACAGCGATAATTTCGAGTGTGTATTTACCGTGAATATATCTGGTTGGCTGCAGGTAGTATTAGTAACCTAAATGCGGAGAAATGCGCTATTCTAAAGAGTAGCAAGGTTATACTTTTCCCTGATTTGAATGGTTATGATAAGTGGAAAAGTAAGGCGATGGAGCTTTCCAGAGATATTTCGTTTTCATCGAAATTTCCGGTTTCTGTTTCCAGTCTACTCGAGCGCAATGCCAACAAAGAAGACCGGGAGCAGGGGTACGATTTGGCGGATTATCTGGTGGAGTATGATTGGAGGGAGTTTGTGGTGGAGTAGATAAAATGACTACTTGACCACCCATTGCACTAACTATTAATGGATTTCAACGACATAAAAAATAAAATACAAATCAGTAAATGTTCAATTATAGCTCAATAATTATTAAAATATAGCTCAAAACACTACTTTATTGAGCCGTATTTGCTATTTTTGTGAGCTACAAATAGTTTTAATGGCACCAAAGAACAACAATCTCGAACGGATTATCATTGACTTTATCAAAAGTCATCCTCAAACTTCATCCAAGGAAATCCATGAAGGAGTTGGAAATGCAGGGAGCTATGCCACCATTAAGCGCGTAATTCAGTCTCTAGTCCAATCCAATCTAATTCATGTTCAGGGTAAGGGCAAAGGAACAAAATACCATATAAGTCCATCTTACGAAGTATTGATTCCGATAAACCCAGAGGATTATTTTCAAAAGGAAATCGATGAACGGGAAATTAAGTCCGGTTTTAATCACGAATTGATTACTTCTCAATTGAAAGCTACTTCCTTATTTACCGATAATGAACATCAACACTTAACACAGTTACAAACAACCTTTAAAAATAACCTTGCAAACCTGAGTCCGCAGGAATTCAAAAAAGAATTTGAGCGACTGGCCATTGATTTAAGTTGGAAGTCTTCGCAAATCGAAGGTAATACCTACTCCTTACTTGAAACCGAGCGATTATTAAAAGATCAGGAAACGGCATCAGGCAAAACGAAGGACGAAGCCACCATGTTGTTAAACCATAAAGCCGCTTTGGATTTCATTTCCGACCATAGCAGCTATGTTCAACCCTTAACGATTTCAGCTATCGAAGATATTCACAGTTTGCTTATCAAAGATCTGAATGTTACCCGTAATATCCGTCACCGGAGAGTGGGTATTTCCGGAACCAACTACAAACCATTGGATAATGAGCATCAAATAAAAGAAGCTTTAATGGATACCTGTACGCTTGTAAATTCTAAATCAGATATTTTTGAAAAGGCATTGTTGGTATTGGTTTTAATTTCATACATACAACCCTTTGCCGACGGAAACAAACGCACCGCACGTATTATCAGCAATGCTATTTTAATGAATCATCAATATTGTCCGATCTCTTTCAGAACGGTAGATTCTATTGATTACAAAAAGGCCATGCTGATTTTTTACGAGCAAAATAATATCAGTGCATTCAAGAAAATATTCATCGAGCAGTTTGAATTTGCTGTGAATACGTATTTCTAAGACGCCATTAATTAAGGGATATTTTTCCTTTTTCAACCCGTGTTACACCCCGTGTTCGCTTTCCTTTTCGTTTTAATTGTACGAGAAAATCATCGCGAAAATGCCATAAATGAAAGCGAAAATACATTATTTTCGTTTTCATATTTCAATGTTTATAGGTGTTTGAGTGTTTATTATGTAGAATAACATGCATTTTAACACACCATGAAATACTCAAGAGTGCTTTTATGAACCGATTGATTCGTGTCCCTGATAAATCAAAGGAGTTTAACTGTACTAAATTTAAAGAAGATATAAGTGTAATTGAAAATAAATTTACTTTCTTCCGATAGTCATTCCTACTTTCTAATTGGCGAAATACAATCAAAATGTTATACCCAAAATGTTGTACCCCTTGTTTTTTTATGCCCGAAATAATCTTTCCTATTGCCATGTTGCGAATGTTAAACCGATTCCAAATTTGAAATAGTTGACTAAAAATCAGAAATGGTGTTTCCAAGATTCCTTGAAAATGCTGGCAAATACAAAGTTGAAATGGATGGAACCTCCGATGCTGTTGAGAAAGCAAACATTTAACGGGATTCCAATAAGCCCCAAAATGTTTTACCTATGTTGTACCCCAGTGCAAAAAAAAGGGTTCCAGTTTCCTGAAACCCTTTGTGGGATTGGTCGGGGTGGCAGGATTCGAACCTACGACCTTCTGCTCCCAAAGCCTCGAGATTAATCATATCCTATTTTATCCAATGCTTTGAAAGCCAATGAAATCAATGATTTAGCAAAATGAGCAAGTACCCTCCATACCCCAAAATACCCTGTTTTACCCCAAATGTTTCAACTTTGTTTCAACTTTTTAAACTGCTATAATGTATCTTCGCTCGCATGGATGCATCGCTAAAAGTCGTATTAAACAATCAAAAACCTTACCCTAACGGCGAGCTTCCGGTTCGTTTACGGATCACCAAAGATAGAAAACCAAGGTATATTCCGCTGGGTTTAAGATGCGATCCTAAATTATGGGATTCCGATGCCGGTGTTCCGAAAAAAAAACACCCTTTCTTTTTTGAATTTTCGGAAGAAATAAAGCGAAAGGTGGCCCAAGCCATGAAGCTCATTTTTAAAACCGAAAGCGAAAACCAGAGTTTATCTGCTCAGGAATATGTGAAACTGATGAAGAAAAAGAAACGAAGCAGTGTCACCTTGTATGCATATTTCATTGAGGTAGAAGAGCGATTGAAAGGCGCAGGTGAAATACGTAATGCCAAGGTGTACCGGGATACCAAAAACCAACTTCAAAAATTCGATAACTCCACGGTACATTTTTCGGAAGCCAATTATACCTTCCTCAAAAAGTTCGAAGAATATTTAAAAAGTACTGGGAAAGGATTAAACACCATTGCTATTTACCTGCGAACCTTCCGGGCATTACTAAACCGTGCGATAAAAGAAGGAATATGCCCACCGGAATATTATCCCTTCAAAAATTTTTCCATGTCTGAATACAAGCGTATCAAAACTAAAAAGAGGGCGATTAGTAAAGCCGACATCAATAAAATCCGTGATTTCGATACCACCGAATGTCCGGAATTGATTGATGCTAAAAACGCTTTCCTTTTTAGTTATTACTGTCGGGGTATTAATTTCATTGATATATGCCAGTTGAAATATTCAGACATTAGCGACAATGTTTTGACCTATACTCGTCAAAAGACTGGCGGTTTCTTTACCATGAAATTACTTCCTCCTGTGATTGAGATGCTTAAATATTACCGTCCGCTTACTTTTTCAGACAAAAACAGTTATATATTTCCCTTGCTTAACGAAGGCCACAAAACGAAAATTGCAATTCACAACAGGCATACTAAAATGACAACACTTATTAATAGGCAATTAAAAACGATTGGGGAGAAATGTAAAATTGAATCCGAACTAACTACGTATGTTGCGCGGCATTCCTATGCTACTATTATGAAACGAAGCGGGCATAGTGAAGAACTTATAAGCGAAAGTATGGGGCATAGCAGTGTAGCAGTTACCAAGATTTATTTGGAGGAGTTTGAGAATCCTTTGATGGATGAGGCGCATTTGTCGTTGCTTTAATTTGATTTTATTATGTTGATCTTTTTTGGAATATAGGTCCAAATCCGGATGGGTAATTTATTTATATATTTGAAAGCGATAGATAATAATTACGACCAATAACCTTTTTCCTTATCATTCAAAATAAAATGACCGATTTAGTCTTTTTAAAAGCGTTAAGAGATAAGCTTAAAGGTGGCAATACACGATCTATTCATTTGAATGTGTTACCGGGAAGGTTTGCAACACGACTTGACTTAGCGAACCTCAATTTTATCAAACCCGACTTTTCTGAAAAGTTTCTTGATCTGCTTTTTAATAGCGCTTGTTTTGAATTCAAAATATCTTTTGACAATATTGATTTGAGTTCTATTCAATCTGATGAACAAAAACGACTTGGACTTTTATCAAAAAGGTTGAACTCTATAAACATTGAAAATGAAGATAATTACAAGGAACATGGAATAAAAACTTTCAGTTTTGGTTTTCCGATTTTAATAAAACCTTCAAAGCAAGATCCAAAGAAAATTATTAAAGCTCCTTTATTTATTTGGCAATTGGAAATAATTAAAGCGACAAACAAAGTCAATACCTGGTCAATACTTCGAAATAAAACAAGAAATGAAAACGGAAGGATAGTTGATGAGGAAATACACTCAGTAGGGTTGAATGAAGTACTCCTCTCGTATCTGAAAACGGATGAAAATATTATAGTGCCTCAAATTAATGAGGAGCTATTGGAAGATGCAATTATTGATCAGAAGGAATTGATTGATGAATGTTTCAAAGTATTAAAAGCTCTTAATGTAAACACGAACTCTAGTACCAGAGCAAGCTTGTTAGCAAGTTTTAAAGAGCCGCTTAAAAACATTCCTGAAGCAAGTAATTTGGACTCAGTTTCAGGGAATAATCCGTGGATTCATTTTGGTGGAGTGTTCGGGCTTTTCAGAACACAAAAAGAAAGCATCATTACAGACATTGATAAAATAATTGACCAATTTGATAGTTTTGATTTTGAGAATTTATCAGTCGAAAATTTTTCAGGAACTTCACACAGTGCAGTGGAAACTGACCCAAGCCAACAAGAAATTTTAACAACACTAGGAATTGAACCGCATAAAATTATTCAGGGCCCACCTGGAACTGGAAAAAGTCAATCCCTTACGGCACTTATAACAAATGCTTTAGCGAACAACTTAAAATGCCTTGTAGTTTGCGAGAAGAAAACCGCACTTGATGTTATTAAAAACAATCTACACAAAGAGAGCGATCAGTTAGGGGCATTTGCAGCTGTGATAGAGGATATCAACAAAGATAGAGACGGAATAGTAAGTATAGTCCGTGATCGGTTGGGTAATCTTTCGCAATTCGCAAGTTTTAATCAAACAAACTATTCGATAGCCCGAGAAACAATAGAGGCTAAAGCAGAAGAACTTAATTTTCAGCACAAACTGCTTGATAAGAAAATCTACCATGGAAAATCATGGACTGAATTGGTAGGAGCGTTTTTAAAGCGACAAAATATCTCAACTTTTGAAGTGCTGAAACCTAAGCTTAATTATAAATTATTTAAGTTTCAAGATGATGAAAAAGAGTTAGCTGAAATTGTGAGTAAAATCAAATTAGCAGAAAAGCTTTTCTCTGATGTGAGACGGCTTAATCATCCCCTTGAGATTTTAGACGATAATGTATTCAACGACGACAATCCAAGGGCTTTACAGTTAAAGTTGGAGGAATTCACAAAGGAAACAACAAAGCATATTGTAGTTCTAAAGGCAGAGTTGCAAATGCAACTTACGGAGTATAAAAATTGGCTTGATCGTCATTATTTCGAGTATTACAATGCAATTAAGAACCAAATCAGTAAATACAATGAGTTTGTATTTGAAAATCAAAATTCATTCGGCGAATTATTTTTTAAAAATAGTGGTATTACAAAATTCAGGATTCGATTATTGGGTATTGTATTTAAAAAATATCAAACCCTGTTGGAAAACAGAATTAATTTAGTCAGTCGGGTTGATGAGATTAAACTGTTACATCAAACATTATCATATTTTGAACATAGTTACATCGAAGAGAGTCATTCACCTAGTTTAAAGTTGTTTGTTGAAAATATTGACATTTTAAGCAAGAATTCAGACGATTGGTTTAGAAATAATGAAAGAGTGAAGGAAGATTATCTTCAAAACTTTTCAACAACCAATCTACATCCGCTTTTTGACAATTTCACTAGTTTGCAAAAAGCGGAAAATGAATATTCCCAAACCATTTCAAGTCTAAATAAAAAAAGAATATTACATCGAACATCTTCAAACCGTTCATGTCATATTGGCAAAATATTAGAACTGGAAAATTTGCTCCTAGAATTGAAAGTAATATCTGAAAACCTTATTGATTTCAGAGAATATTTTGATTGGAGAAAATTTTATATTCAAATTACCCCATTACAAAGGCTAGTTGTAACCTCATTAATTGAGATAAACTGCGATAATTGGGAAGCAACTTTTGAAAGTTGGTATTATTACTGGCTACTTGCAATTGCTGAGAGTAAACTTAAAGGACTACCCAAAAATAATGACAAGATTGAAGAGTTTATTGAGTCAAAAGAGCAATTAAAAAAGTTTCAAATTAAAAGCATAATAAATAATTGGTCCATCAAACAAGTAAATTCGGCAAAAAGAGCATCTTCACTCGGAGTAAATCCAATTAGCCTTTACAACAAACGCGGTAGTCGAGGTGAAAGAAGAAACTCTTTGCGAAAAATTATCAATTCAGATTTTCAATTATTTACCGATTTTTTTCCTGTTGTTATGGTAAGCCCCACAGTATGTAGTTCTTTACTTCCATTAGAAGAAGGGATATTTGATATTGTGATTTTTGACGAAGCTAGTCAGTTAAGGTTAGAAGATACTTTTCCGGCATTGATTAGAGGCAAAATTAAAGTGGTTTCCGGTGACAGCCAACAAATGCCGCCTTCCAACTTCTTCCAGGGAGGAGCTGCTTTATTGAGTCCGACAGAGGAAGATTATGACGAGGAACAATCATCCAGTGATACATTACATACAAACCATAGTATTAATAATTCACTTGATCTCGCAGATAGTGAGTCACTTCTTGTCTATGCTGAGAATTGCAATTACAAACAGTCCTATTTGAAAGTTCACTATCGGTCACAACATCCACAATTGATCGATTTTTCTAATCATGCCTTTTATGGTAAGCGGTTAATACCAATGCCAGCGAAACAGGAATACAAGCCTATTCAGTTTATTGAAGTTAACGGACTCTACGAAGACCAGGTAAACAAAGATGAAGCGAGGCAGGTAGTTGACATTTTATTAAATCACATTAAACCTATCAAAAGTGGCAAGTATCCGTCGGTTGGTGTTGCAACTTTCAATTTATACCAACGTAATTTAATACTCGAAGAAATAACCAAGGCAAGACAACAGAAACCCGAATACGATAAAAAGATTTCGGACTTAGGCTCTGATTTGTTTGTGAAAAACTTAGAGAACATTCAAGGTGATGAAAGGGATATAATTATAATTTCAACAACTTTTGGAACAAAGGCTGACGGTTCTTTTCGTCAGTCGTTTGGCCCTATTTTGCAGCGAAATGGTTACAAACTCTTAAATGTAATTGTTACAAGGGCAAAATATAAAGTTTATGTTTGTACATCAATACCACCGGAACATTATAATTCTTACCCCACACTATTAAATCAGATGAAGAATAATGGCCGGGCCATTTTTTATTCTTATTTAGCTTATGCAAGGGCCATTAGTGAAAATAACATTGAAGTTAGGGAATCATTATTGAAACAACTCTATGAGAATTGTGAGTCAAGGGCATTTGAAATTGATCATGATGTTTTTGGCTCAGAATCTCCTTTTGAAGAGGAAGTGTACTACCAATTAGCCAAGAAGGTTGGACAAGATAGATTACAACAGCAATATAGGATCGGTGGTTTTAGAATCGATTTGATTGTTAAATCTAGAATTACCGGTAAGCCTATTATTGCAATTGAGTGTGATGGTGCAAAATATCATAGTAGTAATGAAGCGTATGCTTGGGATGCTTTTCGGCAATCAAGGCTTGAAGAGCAAGGGTTTGTTTTTTATCGGATTTGGTCCACCAATTGGTGGTACTCATCGGAAAAGGAATTAAAAAAACTTGTTAGTTTTATTTTAAAAATTGATCAGGAAGAGAAGCTAGAGGAAATTCAAAATATTGATGAGTTTCTAATTGTAGATGAAATTATTCCAATTACCTTGCGACCAGAGATGAAGAAAAAGGTCAGTCTTAATTCCACAGTAATAGTTCGAAATCCGGAAGGCGAAATTTTGAAGGTGAAATTCTGCAAGTCTAAGTCGCAGCAAAAAATAATACCTGATAATGATGGCCTTTTAACAATATTTGAAAAATCTCCGTTAGCTTTGACAATCATCGGAAGAGCTGAAGGAGAAACATGTTCACAAGGACTTTTAGAGCACTATTATGAAATAATTAAAATAGAGTAAATTACACTCGAATCGAAATGAGATTTAACTTTTAAGTCCAGGTGTTTTATTGCATTAATTTAGAAGTGATAAGGGTATCCATCTTTTTTAAAATTTATTTTTATTTCGTAAAACAAGTAGTAAAAAATTTCAAAATGAAAAACTTCAAATTCTTAGCATTAGTTCTTTCTTGCATTTGCATAATTCAATCAATTGCACAGATTCCGACGATTACCAATTTTACACCATCATCTGGCCCAGTTGGTATATCCGTCAACATTAGTGGCACTAACTTTAATGCCACGGCATCAAATAATATTGTCTATTTTGGAGCAACAAAAGCGTTAGTAACTAGCTCCTCAACCACTTCAATTATGGTCATCGTTCCGACCGGTGCTACAAATAAGCCAATAACCGTTTTGAATACTTCGACACATTTAATGGCATCAAGCCCAATACCATTTAATGTTACTTTTAATTGTGGTTATATCAGTAGTACATCGATAGACCTCAAAATGAATTTTTCAACTGGTTTAAATTCATCTGGTATAAACTTTGTTTTGGGTGATATTGATGGTGATGGCAAATCTGATTTAGTCAGTAGCGCTTATGATACAATGTCAGTATGTAGAAATATTTCATCGAGTGGCAGTATTACAAAGAATAGCTTTGCAGCCCCTGTTAAGTTTGCAATTCCTAAATGGGGAAAGATATGTAAATTAGGCGATATTGATGGAGATGGGAAATTAGATGTGGCAATATCGAATAGCCCTTCTGGGGATGATACAATTGTTATTTTCAGAAATACATCAACCAATGGAGTTATTTCGAATAATTCTTTTGCATCAGCTATAATGTTTCCTATGGGTGTGAATTATCATGCATTTGATTTTGAATTAGGTGATATTGATCTGGATGGCAAATTGGATTTAGTCGTAATTTCATCATCTCAATTATATGTGTTTAGAAATACATCAACTAGTGGAACAATATCTAGTGGTAGTTTTGCTGCAAAGGTTGATTTATCAAGTCTAGTCGATAGCCTATACGGGTATCCCAAGTTATTCTTAGGGGATATTGATGGTGATATGAAAGTTGATATTATAATAAGGAGGACATCGAAATCGATTGCCGTTTTAAGGTTTAACTCAACCCCGGGTAATATATCCTTGAGTAATTTTTCAGCTACAATAAAATTCGTATTTAATTATTATTTGGTAGGTGATATTAAGTTAGGAGATATTGACGGTGACGGGAAATTGGATATTATCGTCTCTGAACAAAGTGGAATAAATGTATATAGAAATGTATCAACTCCCAGCACATTTTCCATCAATAGTTTTCCAGCAGTTATTAATTTTCCAGCAGGTTTGATGGGTGTAATTCACTTATGCGATATGGATGGAGATGGAAAACTTGATATTATCATTGCAGGAGGTAATTATGCTGGTTTAAAGATTTCAAGGAACACTTCTACAATTGGTAATATTTCAATTATTACAAATTTATTTGTCTATACAGGTGTTTATGACTTAAATGGTTTTGATCAATTAGGTGATGTTGATGGAGATGGTAAACCGGATATGCTTTTTCGTGATGGAGATTCGGTATCCGTTTTTCGGAATTCTGGGTTAGCAACGCCGATTGTTTCATTATCAAGTTTCAATGATAAAATTTGTAATTCTAGTTTGTCGACAAAACTGATTTTAAACAATGACAAAGTTAAACCGGGAACTACTCTTTATAAGATAACATCTGATTATCCAAATGCAGGTTCGGTAGTTTATTCTGCTGATACTGCCAAACCGATTACTCCTTTTACTATAAATCCCCTAAATGTGAACCCATACGGCGCTACAAAATTCTGCTATATTGTTGATAACGGAAGCTGTGGGAAAGACAGTGCAACGTCAAGTGTTCTGTCTTCTAATATGCACATTGTGTTTTCTCAAAAAAACATTCAATGTTATGGTGATAGTAGTAATGTAAGGGCAATAGTTTCTGGAGGTATTCCACCATTTATTTACAATTGGTATAACACTGCGAATCACTCTGGAGGGGTTATATCAAATAAGGATAGTGCAATTAATTTAAAGCGCAGAATGTATTATGTTTCAGTTTCAGATTCAATTGGTTGTAATTTTAATGACTCCATTTTTATTAATCAACCTCCACAAACTATAAATAATGGTGTCTGCGCCGTTACTGTGGATTCTGCATCAGGAAAGAATCTTGTGATTTGGGAAAAAACCGGAGTAATAAGGGCAACTCAATATAAAATTTATAAAGAAACAAGTACATTAAATCAATTCAATCTAATTGGTATAAAAGCCTCTAATCTTTTTAGCACATTCATCGATACATTATCGGTTCCTCTTCAAAAAAGTGATAGATATAAAATATCTGTCGTTGATTCTTGTGGTCAAGAATCTGATCTAAGCAGCTTTCATAAAACAATTCATCTGTCTTCAAATATTGGAGTAAATAATGAGGTTAATTTATCATGGAACTTTTATGAAGGTGCTACATATAATACTCATTACATCATGAGAAGCATAAATGGAGCTGCATTTATAGAGATCGGACAATTGTCCTCAGCTTCGAATTCTTATACAGATTTAACTCCACCAATAGGATTAAAAAAATACCGGATAGAAGTTGACCTTCCAAATAGTTGTAATCCAACTATGAAAACCAATGGTATTTCTATGGTCACTTCAAATGTTGTTATGGTAAATCCTATTGGTATTAGTTCAACGGCATTTATTAATAAGATTAAGGTCTATCCCAACCCTGCTTCCGATAAAATAATAATTGAAGGGTCTCGTAATTTGAAAATGTATTTATATGATTTACTTGGCCAAAAAGTAATTGAAGCCAGCAACGTTAATGAGTTATCTCTAATTGGATTAACAAATGGTATTTACTTTATTCGGATTTATGATAAGTCAGATGATCTGATTTTGAATGAGATGTTAATAAAGAAGGAGGCTAACTAAAAAGAACATTAATGCCTCTTCAAAAATTGATTGAGAAGCCACATTGTAAGAATTACTTTTATGAATGATTTTCTAACTCTTAATGAAATTAAAGACAAGGCTACCAATGAAACAATTTCATTGCCAACCGTACAAAGGGGTTTTGTTTGGAAGCCATATCAAATAGAAAATCTTTGGGATTCTCTTTTAAGAGGTTATCCAATTGGTTCGTTTGTATTGTCGAAAAAGATGGATTCTAAAATAAAACAATATGATTTGCTTGATGGACAGCAAAGAGCGACTGCAATTTGTTTAGGGTTTTATAATCCTCTTAACGAAAATTATAATTCAAGCGACAAAATATTCAAAACATCAAATGAAAAGATTATGATATTTATTGATCTTGCAAAGCCGAGTACCGAAAGTGATAATCGCAAATACTTGTTTAGGGTGATAACAACATCTCATCCCTGGGGCTATAGAAAAAATGAAAATCAGAAAGTTTTAGAATCCAAAGATATTAGTAATGCGATGTCTTCATACCAAATTGAAAATTATGATTATTTGAAAAAACCTTTAAAAGAATTTTGGCCTTACGACTCTTATGAACCGATACCTTTAGGTTTATTTATAAATGCCACAAGCATTGCAGATTTAAAAAAACTAATCGTTGAATGGAAAAGTAAACTGATTGAAAATGCCAATGAAAATTTGGATGTTCTTAAGAGAAGAAAAGAAGAAAATATAAAGTTTTATTCAATTGAAGAGATTTATCAAGATGTAAGAAAAATGATGGAAATTCAAAAAATCCCATTATTACAACTTAATCTATCTGAATTATATCGTGATGATGAAAAAATAGATTACCAATTTCCTATCTCAAATAAAGAAACTTATAATTCTGAAGAATCTGATGAAGGTCTTGATGTTAAAGACCAAGAAAAAAGCGACATAGAACAAGATAAAATTGAAGACAGAAATATAGATGAGATTGAAAATTTATTTATAAGATTGAATTCAGGCGGAACTCCTTTACGAGGTGAAGAACTAAATTATTCTATTTTGAAATCCCATATTAAAAGCCCCAAAATGCTTGATAATATTGAGAATAAATGTATAGGACTTTTTTATCCCGCAAGGTTTATTACAATTATTTTTCGTCTATTTAGTAATCAAGAACAAAATAGAATTTCGGAAAATGAATCAATAAGTATGAAAATTAAGCCGAAGCAATTTCAACGTATTATGACGGATAATAAGTTTGATAAGAGTAAAAAGGATGATTTCATAAAATACCTTGAATGCTTTTTGTCTAATAATACTATTGAGAAAATTAAAAGAATGTTGCTTTATAGTGAGACAAACAAAATCGGGCTGCCATCATTTATAGCGTATTCGATTTCGGATAAGTCACCTGAAATTATGTTTATGTTGCTTTATCGGATTTATATTAAGGACGATATAATCACTGAAGAATTAAAGCCCAAAGTACTTGGTATGATTACTTTATTTATGTGGTTAGGAAAGGGGCAGAAGCAAAGAGACCATGCTAAATTACTTGAAAATATTTGGCCATGTATTAAGAATTTTGACACAAAAACATTTTGGTCAAAGGAAACCGTGCAACGTGCAATGTTAAAGGATAGAGAATTTGAAATATTAACGGAATTTCCTAATTTGAGAAATTTGAAAAATATCATTCCAAAAGGACAACGCATTACCGAGTTGACAAAGGGGAAAATCATTAATACTTATTATGGAAACTTTATTGATAAAATGTTTAAAAATAAAGAACTAATCCTTTACGCACAAAGAGATGCCCTATTTAGATGGTTTCATGAAATAGCGGAATGTGATCTTGAAGACACAAACAGGGCATTTGATTGGGATCATATTTGTCCGAATAATTATGTTTCTGGCAAGCAACAAATACGTCCAGCATTAAAAAATTGGTATTCTTCAAATGGGAATTTTAGGGCTTGGCCATATTCATTAAATAGAGGCGACCAAACAAATCCGCCTTCACTCAAGTTAAATCCACCAAAAACTGAATTATTGTGGTGGTCAGAACGGTTGAACAATCGAACTGTATATGGAACTGAAATACAATTAAGAGACGATCTATTAAGGATGTCAGCTTGCGATAAAGAATGGTTGCTTTTAGATCGTAATACAGAACATAATATCAAAGACGATAGAACTGCAAAGCAAGTAATATATAATATCTTAAATAGAAATATTAGTATTTGTAAGGAATGGTATCTACAACTTGAAATTAGTGAATTAATTCCAGAAAGTCCGAAAAAGCTAGGTATAAAGATGCTTTTCAAAAGTGTAATTGATAATAAAAAATGGTCTCCTAAGGATGAAGAAGATGCAGATAAAGATTCTTATAAATTACCGCTTGGGGAGAATAATTTAAACTTATACTTTACATTTAACAAAGAAAAAAATACTTTTGAGAAGGGTACTGTTTTTTTTGGGATATACGATGAAAACAATAATGATTTACTTGGCAAGGTAAAAAATTTAAAAGCAGTTTATAGTGATTGTTATTTTGACGAGAACGACATTTGCTCTTTTTTTACATTAATGTCATATTCGGAATTTTCGATGGTTACACTTTTTAAGGAATTTAATGCTTGGTTAAATAAATTTCCGGATAAGAAAATTAAAAATTTAGCAATAAATAAATTTAGTAATAGCATTAAAAATAAGTACAAAAATGAAATAATTATTAAGGTGAAGTCGAATTAAAATGTTATTAAAGTAATTGAAAACCGAAGCCCATACCCGCAAAGAAATCATTGACAACCGAAACAAAGCAGCCGGGTGGAATGTTACTGACCGGACGCAGGTGATTGAGGAATTTGATATTATTGTGGATGCAGATTTGGTGAGAGAAGCCACCACCTCTTATTCCGGACATCAATACAGCGATTATGTTTTATTGGGTAAGGACGGGAAAACAATGGCAGTGGTGGAAGCGAAGAAAACAGCGGTGGATGCCGCCATTGGCCGGGAACAGGCTAAACAATATTGCAGCAACATTTTAAAAACGCATGGAGGAGAATTGCCTTTTTGCTTTTATACCAACGGACACGATATTTATTTCTGGGATTTGGAGAATTATCCGCCCAAAAAGGTTTATGGGTTTCCTACCCGCGATGACTTGGAACGTTATGCCTACATACGTCGTGCGCGAAAGCTATTGGCCGGTGAACTCATTAACACGAAGATTGCAGGCAGGGATTACCAAGTAGGCGCCATTCGGGCGGTGATGGAGGCCGTGGAAAAGCGAAAGCGAAAATTCCTTCTTGTGATGGCAACGGGCACGGGTAAAACTCGTGTTTGCATTGCTTTTGTGGATGCACTTATGCGCGCAGGATGGGCCGAAAGGGTGCTGTTTCTCGTGGATCGGATTGCTTTGCAGAATCAAACACTGGAAGCTTTCAAAGAATATCTTCCCAACGAACCTCGTTGGCCGAAACAAGGCGAAAAGGAGATTGCTACCGACCGAAGGGTTTATGTTTCCACTTATCCAACTATGCTGAATATCATTCGGCACGAAGAAAAGTCATTAAGCCCTCATTTTTTCGATTTGATCGTGGTGGACGAAAGTCATCGTAGTATTTACAATACCTATGGTGAGATTCTCGATTATTTTAACACGATTACCCTTGGCTTAACTGCTACACCAACCGATATTATTGACCATAACACATTTCGTTTATTCGAATGCGAAGATGGCATTCCTACGTTTGCATACTCTTATGAAGAAGCCGTGAACCATATTCCGCCTTACCTGTGCAATTTTCAGGTAATGAAAATTAAAACGAAATTTCAGGACGAAGGAATAAACAAACGTACCATTTCACTGGAAGACCAACAGCACTTGATTCTTGAAGGAAAGGAAATCGAAGAAATCAATTATGAAGGAACCGACATTGAAAAAACTGTTATTAATCGTGGAACAAATGCACTGATTGTTCGCGAATTCATGGAAGAATGCATTAAAGATGCGAATGGTGTATTACCCGGAAAATCTATTTTCTTTTGTATCAGCAAGGCTCATGCGCGAAGGGTGGAAGAAATATTTGATTCATTGTATCCCGAATATCACGGCGAGTTGGCGAAGGTATTGGTGAGCGAAGACCCGCGTGTATATGGCAAAGGCGGACTGCTAGATCAGTTTGTACATAACGATATGCCGCGCATTGCCATCAGTGTAGATATGCTCGACACGGGTATTGATGTTCGCGAACTCGTGAACCTTGTGTTCGCGAAACCGGTGTATAGTTACACAAAGTTCTGGCAAATGATAGGCCGAGGGACACGCTTACTCGAACCCGAAAAAATAAAACCGTGGTGTACCGCGAAGGATAGTTTCCTTATTCTCGATTGCTGGGACAACTTCGAATATTTCAAAATAAATCCAAAAGGCAAAGAACTGAAACCGCAGATTCCCTTGCCTGTACGCTTATTCGGCATTCGGTTGGAGAAAATTGAGGAGGCACAAACACAAGGCAGAAAAGACATCATTGAAAACGAAACACAAAAAATAAAAGCCCAGGTGAACGAACTTCCGGAAAACTCGGTGGTCATCATGGAAGCGAAGCACGAATTGCAGAGACTCGAAGACGAAAACTTCTGGACGAACCTGACTTCCGATAAAATGGAATTTCTGAACGCGGTGGTGAAACCATTGCTGCGCACCGTTTCGGAGATGGATTTTAAAGCGATGCGTTTTGAGAAGGATATTGTGGAAGTTTCCTTGGCGCATTTATGCAATGAGAAAGACAAGTTCGAAACATTGAAAGAAAGCATCATCGAAGAAATAGGCGAATTGCCTTTAAGCGTAAATATTGTAGCCAAAGTGGAAGAATTGATTCGTCAGGCACAAAGCAACCATTATTGGGGAGCCATTACCGAAGAAAAGTTTGATGAATTGATTCTTAAACTTTCGCCATTGATGAAATTCCGGGATACCGTAATTCCATTAGGCCCCGCTAAATTCAATTTGAAGGATATTGTGGTGGAAAAGGAATTTATTGAATTCGGACCACAACATGAAGCATTGAGTGTTGCCAAATACCGGGAATTGGTAGAGCAGAAAATAAACGAACTGGTTTCCAATAGTGCCATTTTGCAAAAGTTGAAACAAGGATTGACCCTTACCGAAAGCGAAACCGAACAGTTAGCCGAAGAACTGCATAACGAACACCCGCATATCACCATCGACTTGCTTCGTAAGGTTTATAACCATCGTAAAGCGGCACTGGTGCAATTTATCAAACATATTCTGGGCATTGAGCCATTGGAGTCCTTCACGGAAACTGTATCTAAAGCCTTCGTTGAATTCATTAATAAACATTCTTACCTTAGTAGCCGACAATTGCAATTTTTGGAGTTGCTTAAAAATTTTGTTTTGGAAAAAGGCGATGTAAGCAAACGCAATCTGATTGAATCACCATTTACCATGATTCACCCGGAGGGCATACGCGGCATTTTCAATCAAAAGGAAATTGACGAGATATTAAATTTAACTGAACAAGTATTAGCAGCGTAGCATGGCAAAGAAAAAGATATTTATAAGCAGTGTTCAAGCCGAATTTGTGAAGGAGCGAAAAGCTTTGTACGATTATATTCATACCGACCTTTTGCTTGGAAAGTTTTTTGAACCTTTCTTGTTTGAACGATTACCTGCCATGGATCAAAAAGCCAATAAAGTTTATTTGCATGAGGTGGAGCAGTGTGATATTTATTTAGGCCTGTTAGGAAAGGAATACGGTTTTGAAGATAAATCCGGAGTGTCGCCAACAGAAAAAGAGTATAACCATGCTACCAAGCACCATAAAACAAGGCTCTTGTTTTTAACCAATCATCCATCAGCTGAACGTAATAAAAAAGAAAACCTTTTTATAGTGAAAGTTCAGGAGGTTCTTTTACGAAAACGATTTTCTACCATTGACGAATTGAAAACAGCATTATACGCCAGTCTTATTCGGTATTTGGAGGAAAAGGAAATTATTCGTTCCGGGCCTTTTGATGCAAGTTTCAATGAACGGGCTAAGCTTAGTGATTTGGATTTCGGAAAAGTGAAAGATTTTGTTCGTTTGGCAAGGCTCGAAAGAGGATTTCCACTTACCGAAAAATCTTCGGTGACGAATGTTCTTACGCATTTAAACCTCATTCACGAAAACAGAATAACTAATGCTGCCGTTTTACTTTTTGGCAAAGTTCCGCAACGCTACTTCATCAATTCAGAAGTTCGCTGTGCATCCTTTCATGGTACGATTGTTTCGAAGCCGATTCCTGATTACAAAGTATTCAGAGGTTCTGTTTTTGAATTAGTAGATCAGGCCGTTGATTTTGTACTATCTAAATTGAGTTATTCGATTGGGACCCGTGCAACTCAAGTTCAAATTCCGGGTGGCTATGAAATACCAAAAGATATTGTTACGGAGGCTATTGTAAATGCCGTTGCACATCGCGATTATACGAGCAATGCAAGCGTTCAGGTGATGTTGTTTACAGATCGACTTGAAATCTGGAATCCCGGTTCACTACCATTAGGATGGACTACTGAAAAACTAAAACATTTACACACCTCTGTTCCTGCAAATCCGTTGTTGGCGCATCCTATGTATTTGGCAGGGTATATTGAAAGGTTGGGTACGGGTACTTCTGATATTATTCGAATTGCCAAGGAAGCAGGTCTGCGTGAACCGGAGTATTTTCAGGACTATGATTTTAGAGCCGTTCTTTACCGTCCAACCATTGAAGAAGTGCAGAACAAGTACCGTACCCCCCATGATACCGTAGTAGTACCGCAGGAGTACCGTAGTACCTCCGTAGAAGTTCGAAACTTAATTTTGGTACTGACTGGAGAGATGAACAGAAAGGAAATTCAAACTACATTAGAGTTAAAACATGAAGGTAATTTCCGGGATAATTACCTTTTACCCGCGCTGAATATGGGTTTCATTGAAATGACAGATAAGCGGACACCCAACCACCCGAATCAGAGATACAGGCTTACTGAAAGCGGGAATTTATTGAAACAGAAAATAACTACCACACATGATAGCACCCATGATAACACCCATGATAGCACCCATGATAACACCCATGATTTATATATACAAAAACTGATTTTAGCAATCTCAAAAACGCTTAACAGGGATGAATTACTGGAAATAATGGGGTTGCGGAGCAGGAAGTCATTTAAACAGAACTATATCGACCCGGCTATAAGGGAAGGTTATTTAGAAATGACCCTGCCTGATACGCCCAAAAGTAAAAACCAACAATACCGACTCACTGCAAAAGGCAAGGAGTTACAAAAGAAATTAAAGAAATAAACAGACGAATGCTTCAAAACAACGCAACATTAAAATCGCTAATCGATAAACTTTGGCAGAACTTCTGGGAAGGCGGCATCGCCAATCCATTGACCGCCATTGAGCAAATTACCTATCTTATCTTCATGAAACGTTTGGACGACCTCGAAGCCAAACGCGAACGCGATGCCGATTTCACCGGAGAAAAATATACGTCCCGTTTCAAAGGCAAGTTCACCATTCCGGGAAGCGACCAAACGATTGATAAAACCGAATTGAGATGGAGTGTGTTCAAACACAAGCCTGCTGATGAAATGCTGATGCATGTTCAGCTAAAAGTGTTTCCATTTCTTAAAACCATACAGGATGGTGCATCCGGCGAAGGCCTGTTCACCAAACACATGGCGAATGCCGTGTTTATAATGCCCAAAGCCAGTTTGCTGGTTTCGGCTATTAATATTGTAGAAGATATTTTTAAAGAAATTGAAAAAGATGCCACCGAAGGCGGACATGCATTCCAGGACATACAAGGTGATGTATATGAGATGCTCTTGAGTGAAATTGCCACGGCAGGGAAAAATGGTCAATTTAGAACGCCAAGGCATATTATTAAACTGATGGCCGAATTAGTGGCTCCACAATTAGGACAACGAATTGCAGACCCGGCTTGCGGTACAGGCGGTTTCCTTTTAGGATCGTATCAATATATTCTCACAGATTTTGTACGCAAGAAAGATCCTGCGAAGCTAAGTAAGGATGAAGATGGTTTCGAACGGGCTGCCATTAGTGCTGTGTTGACACAGAAAGTAAAGAACATTCTCGATCAGAGTTTTGTGGGTTATGATATTGATACCACCATGGTGCGTTTGGGCTTGATGAATCTCATGATGCACGGTATTGACGAGCCAAAGATTGATTATAAAGATACCCTAAGCAAAACCTATAACGAAGACAGTCAGTTTGATATAATTATGGCCAACCCGCCATTCACGGGTAATATCGATAAGGGAGATATTAACGAAGGGCTGAAACTTCCCACAACCAAAACCGAATTGCTTTTTGTGGAACGTATTTTTAATATGTTGAAAATGGGAGGGACGGCAGCGGTGATTGTGCCCAGTGGGGTGATTCAAAATTCCGGGAAGGCGTTTGAAGCTTTGCGAAAATTAATAATTGACAAAGCTGAACTGAAAGCAGTGATTGCAGTTCCCAGTGGCGCCTTTAAACCGTATGCTGGAGTAAGTACTGCCATTTTAATTTTTACCAAAGGTGGAGAAACGAATCATGTTTGGTTTTACGATATGAAGGCCGATGGATACACTTTGGACGATAAGCGGAATAAAATTGCCGAGAGTGATTTGCAGGATATTGTGCAACGATACAAAACCAGAGATTCAAAAAAAGACATCGACCGGAAACAGAAATATTTTATGGTTCCGAAAAAGGAAATCGTTGGGAATGATTACGATTTGAATTTGAGTACTTATAAAGTGGAGGTTTATGAAAAGGTGGTATATGAGAATCCGGAAGTGATTTTCGGAAGATTGGAAGCCATGGAAATTAATATTCTAAAGGGATTATCAGAATTAAAAGCTCAAATTTCATGAAATGGAGAAAAGTTAAGCTTACGGAGATTTCCAATCCCAAGCAATGGAAGAATCTACCAATTTCCGAGTTAACGAAAGAAGGATTTCCCGTTTATGGAGCTAATGGAATTATAGGTAGGTATAAAGAATTCAACCATGAATTGCCCACTTTAGCGCTCACATGTAGAGGTGCAACATGTGGCACAATTAATATTACTCAGCCAAAAGCTTATATCACTTCAAATGCAATGTCATTAGATAATTTAAGTGATGATGTTGACCAAATGTTTTTGTATTATGCATTGAATAAAAGAGGATTTAAAGATGTAATCACAGGTGCTGCACAACCGCAAATTACGAGAGAAGGATTAAGCAAAATTGTTTTAAATATTCCTGAAAGGAAGGAGGATCAAATCCACATCGCCAAATTATTATGCATAGCCGAAGAACTGATAAGCCAGCGCAAAGAAAGCATTCGAATGTTGGAGGAATATTTGAGAAGTACTTTTTTGGAGATGTTTGGAGACCCTTTGAAGAATGAGAAGGGATGGGAATTATTGAAAGTTTCTGACTACGGTGAATCCCGATTAGGGAAAATGCTTGATGGCAGTAAAATTATTGGTAACAACCTTAAGCCCTACTTAGGGAATTCAAATGTAAATTGGTTTGAGTTTAAACTTGACGATTTGCTAGAAATGGATTTTGATGAAAAGGATAAAATAGAATTCAGTTTGATGCATGGCGATATATTGATGTGTGAAGGTGGAGAAATAGGAAGATGTGCAATTTGGAAAAATCAATTGCAGGAATGTTATTTTCAAAAGGCAATTCACAGAATAAGATTAAACAAAAAGTTTGCGTTACCTGAATACTTCGTTTACATGTTTAGGATTTATACATTTAACGGGGGATTAAACAAATATAAGAGTGCTGCAACAATTTCGCATTTAACAGGAGAAAAGCTAAAAAAAATGAAATTGCCTATGCCAACAATTACACTCCAAACCCGTTTTGTTCAAATCGTTGAAAAAACAGAAGCCATCAAAATCCAATACGAAAAAAGTTTGCAGGAGTTGGAGAATTTGTATGGAAGTTTGAGCCAGAGGGCGTTTAAGGGAGAGCTGGAGTGAATTTGCATAGATGACAATAACTGTTATAACAGGGGTTGGATAGCCGCAAATTATTATGAGTCGAACTTGGCCTTTAAATACAACATTCCAATGCATCAATAAATATTCAAAGGTTTCCCATACTCCCATCGTATGGTAATATACCTTCCTTTTTCAGCCATACAATACAAAAGGTAAAATAATTTTTTGTTATGTGGATATTGTTGCTAACTTTCGCCAAAAGTTAAAATTATGGCTTACCCACCAGAAAGGTTTTATAGAAATGAAGACCTTACAAATGAACAAAAAGCAACCTATTTAAAAGGAGTAAGATTTAGAGGTGATTTTATCGAGGGAATTATCCAAATCGAAAATGTTATTGAATTATGTATCTCCACTTTTTTAGGAGCTAAGAAAAACATCAAAACCGAACGATTCCTATTTTACCTTATGGGAGATAGGAGTATGTCACTTTCAGTAAAAATACAAATTATACAACAAATCGCTTACTTGGATATTTCTGATGCTGATAAGTTTGAAACCCATTTTAATCTTTTAAGAAAACTTAATGAGCTTAGAACGTATTTAGCCCATTTTATGATTGACTTGGATATTACTGAGGGGCTAGGATTTTTTAAGAGGAAAACGAAATACAAGGTTCTCGACCCCAAAGAAAGTTCACAAAAGCAGTGGGTGGGGTGGCATCATTCGATAATATTAACAGATATCGCTATTAGCCAAATATTTGAACAACTTCATTTGGTTAACGATTTTATAATGTTATTTGAAGATGGATTAGATAAAGATAAAGTTGAAGGACATGTCAAGTACCAACCACTTAAAGCATATAGTGCCGACCTTTTGAGTCCCGAAAAAAAGCAAGGGGCATTTTCTATTGTCATATAAATAATGTATCATAATCAGCTTCTTTTTGATCAACTTAAAATTAATTTAAAATGTATTACTCTTTAAATCATAAACCAATTTTGCCGATTGAAATTTCAAAAGAAAAGGGAGTTTATGTAGTTTATGCTCTTAATTCGGATTTAGTGCCACAGTCAATAAACAGAATTTTGGCAATCGATAAGAATGGTATTTTATACATAGGTCAAACAACCAAACAGAATTTTAAAGTTAGAATTGAAATGCTTAGAAGAGTTATGAATCATGAAAATAATACCACAGCACATAGTGGAGGGTTAAATTACAAACATATAAAACAATTAAGAAAGCGCTTCCCTATTTCCTCATTATATGTTTCCCTTCATCCAAGTTCAAGCCCAAGAATTGATGAAGAAATTCGTATTGAAAAATACAGACAGAAATTTGGTGAAGTTCCTCCATTAAATGGAAGCAAATAATTTTCGAATCAGAATAGTTACCATTTTAAGCACGAAGACAATTTTGAATTTGGAAATATGATTTGCTGAAGAAGTAAGAAAAAGTCAAATTCCTTTAATAGGAATCCTGTCAAAAATAACGGGTAAAGATCAATTCAACCAAAGTGAATATGTTTACTGTTTAACGAAGTGCCCTTTCATAATCCTCAAATCGCACTTTCACAATTTTAGAACGATTTTCATTCCGCAATACCACACCTTCCGCTTTTCCGGATGCATTTGCGGATAAAACTGCCTTAGTTGTTGGAATAAATTTCTTGAGGTTTTCCAAAATTGTTTTATGTGATAGATCACCTAATTCAAATTCGACGGTTGGCACAAATTCAAAATTGGGAAATTGACTGTGCATGTTATTCAAGTGGAGAAAGTTTTGTCCATAGATTATTCCACTTTCTGTTTCCCTCTCTCGCCAACGGGAAATATCCGGCAATGGCAATTCCAAAATCGAAAGGTCATTATAAACCGCAACATCGAATACACGGAATCCGTTTTTATCCTGCCCGTACCATTTTGAGTTTGCCGATGTTTTTCCGCCATAAAATTCCCCGAAAATAACAGTTAACGAATCTGTTTGTGGTATATTCAAATTCATGTACTTCAATCCTTCCACAATTCCTTGTGAATTATCGAAATACAAATCTTTCGAATAGTGCAAAATGAATTCGCGAGCACCAATGAGGAATTCATTGCCATAACATATAATTCTAGCATTCGTACCATCTATTTTTTCCGACGCATACATCTTTTCGCCTTCTATGGAGGTGGTAAGTTCATTTTGTAGCTTTCCTTTCTCTCCTAACTTATGAAGTGTAAGGATGGAAGGATATTTGGTAAGTGTATTTATTTTTTCCTTACCGTGTTTTATAATTAAATCTTTAAGCATTTGATATTTTTAGGGCCGCAATAACGGCAAAAGTGTTTAATCCAGATAAACCATGGAATATGGAAATTATTTCGTTGAAATATTAAAAGGTGCGTTCAGAAACATCAATAAGCCGCAGTCTTAAACAAATTAAGGTATTACAACCTTTAAAATAAGAATGTAATATAACCGACAATATTGCTTTCTTTTGCAAAATCTAAAACGTTATTTGGTTTATAGATTTTGAAAAAAACATGACAACTACCACGCCCGACTACGACCTGATTTATTCAAACGAATATGAAGCAAGTCGACTTACTTACCTTGATGGAATTCAAGATCATATTGAAAAAAACAGAGATAGAAGTCACCGATTTCTGAAAAATGTATTTCAAGATTCCCTAAGGCGATTGGTTGTTAACTTAAAAGGGATTATTGAAACGAACCATATTGAAGTATACGACCAGTTTTTTGAATGGTTGTGTGATGATATAAAAAAAGCCACGCAAGTTTATTCAGCAAATCCCATTACTCACTTCATGCAGAATGAATACAAGCAATTGAGAAGGCAAGCAAGTAGAATAAATCATATTATTCCTGAAATTTATAAGATGCCTGAATTTGAATTGGTGGAATATCTGGCCAAATTTGAAGCATTTAATGATATATACCGCATTATGGTTGACATTAGATGGCATGAAGACGAATCTATGGCTGACTTCCTTAATAAGTTTGAATTAAAAAAAGAGAACACACAACTAATCCTAATTAAATCCGGAATAGCTTCAATCGTTCAATTCCAAAGCACAGAGTCATCAGCTCAATCCGAAAGCGAAGATGATGCGAAAATTACCAAGGTGTTACACGCCCCTACTACCTATGCCGTGGTATATTTTGTGATGAGTAGGTCGAATCATAAAGATTTCACATGGGATGATCGAATGATGGAAACCTACTTGCAAAAAGTCAACACTCAAATCCCTTTTGCACAATACAAGAAAATACAATTGAACAGTTTTATTCGTACCGTTTATAAAATGCATGATAAAATAGATACGGTAAGATTGGCATCATTGGAAGCAGCGAAAATTAAAATTGCAAAATTTAATTCAGAGGTAGCCACAGATAAGATAAATAGCCTGATAACCGAGAAACGCAATAGCGACAGACATTGAGGGATAAAGAAAATGACTTTCACTGAAAGTCAGACGAAAAGTCACCAACTCTTTTTGACATTTAATTAACCCCAATATTAAAATGTCAAATGTAATCCTGATCACTACCGAACAACTAAAGTTCATCATTAAAGATTCTGTTCGTGAAGCACTATGCGAACAAAAACCAGTTAACACATCGTCGGAAGTCAGCGAGCTGATGAATGCCACCGATGCCGCCAAATTTGTAGGTATCGCCAAACAAACACTTTATGGTTACACTTCCCGCCGCCTCATTCCCTTTATCAAACGTGGAGCGAAAACGGTTTTGTTTAAGAGAGCCGATTTGCAAAGTTGGTTAGACGAAGGCAGGAAATCCACCATTGCTGAAATCAATAAAGAGCTGTATAAAAATGAAAGATAGTCAGCTCAACCGAACATTCGATTCTTCGGTTTTGGAAACCGAGGAGTTTAAGCGAAGCTTGAATCCTTCCTTTGATGCTGCCACCTTCAAGCAGGAACTAATGCAAGAAGTTCAGAAACTAACCAAGGTATTTGATGCCGTGAATCATAATGAAATACTTATTCTTCTACTCGAGCAAATTGATAAAGTAGATTTCAGAAAGCAAGCTGCGCTAAAGCAACAAAGTGAAAAGCTGGGTAAGAAGCATTATTTGGTGAGTGGCATCGAACAGATTCTGAAAATTGCACAGGAAAACAATTGGGGAATCTGCAAAAATCAAAATTGTGTGTACCTCTATAACGGTGCCTACTGGAACATGATTGATAATGCCGAATTTGAATCATTCCTGGGCGAAGCCGCTGAAAAAATGGGCATTGATAAATTTGATGCCAGGTTATACACGTTTCGGGAACAGTTTTTCAAACAATTTATGGCGGTTGCCAATCTTCCAAAGCCGCCCCAGTCGAGCCAAGTAGTGTTAATTAACTTACTCAATGGCACCTTTGAGTTTGATCACGAAAAACAGTTTTTAAGACCACCAGAGCGAAAAGATTTCATCACCTACCAATTACCTTTCGGCTACAACCCGAAAGCGAAAGCCCCCTTGTTTGAGAAATATTTATCGATGGTGCAGCCCGATTTATCAAGGCAAATGATCTTAGCCGAATACCTTGGTTATTTGTTTGTGAAGCCCAGCCGTTTGAAATTAGAGAAAACATTATTGCTTTACGGTACCGGGGCAAATGGGAAATCGGTATTCTTCGAAATTGTGAATGCGTTACTCGGTGGCGATAAAAATGTGAGCAGTTATTCCCTGCAAAACCTTACCAACGAAAACGGATATTACCGTGCCATGCTCGGAAACAAGCTCGTAAACTATGCCAGTGAGATCAACGGAAAACTGGAAACTTCCATTTTCAAGCAATTGGTTTCCGGTGAACCGGTAGATGCCCGTTTGCCTTATGGAGAACCTTTCACCTTGCATGATTACGCCAAACTGATTTTCAATTGTAACGAATTACCCAAAGAAGTGGAGCAATCACTAGCGTATTTCCGTAGGTTTCTCATAATCGCTTTCGATGTTACGATCCCGGAAGCAGAGCAAGATAAAGAGCTATCCAAAAAGATTATTGATATCGAGTTGTCGGGAGTTTTCAATTGGGTTTTAGACGGCTTGAGACGTCTTTTATTGCAGAAAGGATTCACTAAAAGCGATGCAGTGGATAGGCAAATAGAAATCTACAAGATGCAAACGGACAATGTACAAATGTTTTTAACCGATGAAGGCTACGCCAAACATACGGATGATTACATGGAATTTAAAGAGTTGTTTGGATATTACCGCACCTATTGTTCCGATAGCGGATACCATGCCTGTTCCAAGCGAACCTTTGCCGAACGACTACGAAATGCTGGGTTTGTAACCGAAAGAAGAAATTACGGTTTGATTATCTTTGTGAAAAAAGTTTTGTTTTAATGATACACTCCGTTCACTTCGTACACGTTATACACCCGATGGTGCATCACGTGAACGAAGTGAACCGAAATAAACAACAATAATTTAATGAGCGATTACAGATACAGTTTAGCCCCTTATACTGGAATGAATTCCCGGTATCGTTGTCCTAGCTGTGGAGATAAGGATAAAACATTCACGCTTTATATCGACAACGAAACCGGAGAGCCTATTCATCAGGATGTTGGCAGGTGCAGTCGCGAAATCAAATGTGGTTACCATTATTCACCGAAACAATATTTTCACGATCATGATATTGCATTCGATGCACCCGATGACGATTATTATTTAATTCGAAACAACCCGAAACCGAAATCTATCCCGAAACCCACTTCATTTATCCTGAAAGAAACACTTAAAGGCACGTTGAAACACTATGATAGCAATCATTTGGTGACTTATTTTAGACGTCTGTTCGGTAGCGCGAACACCGAGAAACTCATCGCGAAATATTATATCGGCAGCGCGAAAAAGTGGGAGGGGGGTACGGTTTTCTGGCAGATAGATATAGAAGGCAAAATCAGAACCGGAAAGATTATGTTGTATAATTCTGAGACAGGTAAAAGAGTTCGGGAGCCATTCAGTCATGTGACATGGGTACATTCTGAATTAAAGTTGCCGGACTATGAATTGAAACAATGTTTTTTTGGAGAGCATCTGCTGCGCGAAAAAACCATGCCTGTTGCCATCGTCGAAAGCGAAAAAACAGCGATAATTTCGAGTGTGTATTTACCGGAATATATCTGGTTGGCTGCCGGTAGTATTAGTAACCTAAATGCGGAGAAATGTGCTGTTTTAAAGGGTCGCAAGGTTATACTTTTCCCTGATTTGAATGGATATGACAAGTGGAAAACCAAGGCGATGGAACTGTCAAGTGATATTTCGTTTTCGGGTTCATCGAAGTTTTCGGTTTCGGTTTCAAGTCTACTCGAGCGCAATGCCAACAAAGATGACCGGGAGCAGGGATATGATTTGGCAGATTATCTGGTGGAGTATGATTGGAGGGAGTTTGTGGTGGAGTAGTTAATTTTTTTTGTATTTTCGAAGAAATTATTGAGCAAATGAAAAAGTTATTATTAATTGTATTACTAACACCATTTCTATTATCTCTGAATGGGTGTAAAAATGATTCAAAAAGACTTATTGGAACATGGGTTCGTACAAAAACCATCACTTCATTTAATGAAATTATTATGGAGGAGGAGCAACGCATTTTCAAGAATTCCAATTATGAATTTAAAGAAAACGGTAAGCTTGTTTATAATTATGAATATGAATCCGGGGGGCGTATTATGATAAATCCGCATAATGGCGAATGGACACTTGAAAAATCAGATAGCGATGGTTATCCTTTTATCCTAAAACTTAGAATTGAACAAGACCATGGTACTCATATTAAGGAAATAAAAAACAAATTGAAATTTATTTCTGAAACAGAATTTGAAATGGTTGACCAGGAGTATAAGAGTAAAGGGTTTTACAGCAAAAAATAAAAAAATCCGATTCTCTGCTATAAATTTTATCTTGAAGTTTTTGAAATAATATACGTTCATTCAAGAAAATACTCATCGGGCAGTTTGAATTTGAAGAGAATACGTATTTCTAATTCACAATTAATTGAGGGGTTTTTGTATTCTTTTGTAGTCCGTGTAACTCCCCGTGTTCGCTTTCCTTTTCGCTTTAATTCAATGGGAAAATCATCGCGAAAATGCCATAAATAAAAGCGAAAACACATTATATTCGTTTTGATATTTCAATGTTTACAAGTGTTTGAGCGTTTTTTGTATTGAAAAATGCGCATTTTAACACCCCGGAAGGAATTGAGTGAGTAACACGGTTTTTTCGGGATAGCGAAGTGGCGAACTACACCTTCGCTTTCGCCTTAAGTTTGTCAAATCTAATCTGGGAAATACACATTTTCGCTTTAATTTCTCACCGTTCTTTTAAACATTTCACCTTTTGTTAAGTGCTCAATAAATGTAATTGTTCGTGAATCCTGAATAATCTTTGTTTGTGAGCAGGAATTGATGGAATTAGTTTGACGCAATTCTAAAAAACTAATAACTTGCTATATATTCGCATCTACCAAGATTTAGATTGCATTTTATGCGGTTATAAATACTACTTGAAAATTCGCATTAATAACGAGGATAATAAATGATTCCAGAAAACATTACCGATGAACATATCAAAAAAGCAATTCAAGAAATTGATGCTAAAGGTATTCGAAAAGGAAGGCAATCCTCTACCTATGATTTATTATATGATGGGAAAAAATATCCTCCTAAATTGGTTTTATCGATAGCAAATCGATTTATTAATGGGGTTGAACTTAGCCCTAATGAGTTTGAAGGGGGTAAGGACACTGAAGCTTTTAATTTATTGAAAAAAGAAGGTTTTGAAATAATCCCAAAGCTTGATCCCATTAAATCGTTAATTGAAAAATATAAGAACCAAATTGAAACAACTCAACTTAAAGATGAGTTATACAAATGGAAGTTAATTCACGATTTCAAGGGTTGGCCGGATGTAAATGCACCTGACTTTCATAACGAAGTGAAGAAGGTGAGATTTAATAATCTCATTTATGCAATGGCTGGTGGTGTCCTTAATCATATAGCTAGAGAGAAGCCAGAGGAGCTTAGATTGCTTTTTAAAGACCTTTTTAACGAGAACACAGATTTACCTGAGAGAATTAAGCATTTTAATTCTGAATCTTTGGTAGTTTATCGGACCATTAATAATACTATGCCTCATCATCAGGATGAAAGGACGATCGCAGCCTATTTAACCTATCATGATCCAGAAAAATACACTTTTTATAAATCTTCATATTATAAGAAGTATTGCAATTTACTAGGTATTGAGGAAGCAAAAAGCAATGAAAAGTACTCTCATTATTTAGAATTGATTGATCAGATAATCGAAGATTATATTAAGCCGAACGACGATTTAATTTCAAAAGTAAAAGAATTGATACCTGAGTATTATGATGGTGTAAATCATAAACTTTTGGCCCAAGATATTCTTTACCAAATGTTGGATAAAGAGGCGAGTCCAAGTTATTGGATTTTTCAAGGAAACCCGGAAATCTATAATGTAGTTGCCGCATTAAATGCAAATGCCATTTCCACCTGGAGCGTTAAGGCACATAAGGACAAAATTAAAACGGGCGACAAATTTATTTTATGGCTTACTGGGAAGAATTCAGGTTGTTATGCCCTGGGAGAGGTGATTTCTGATGTTTATAAAGGATTAGATGAAGAGCAGGAATTACAATATTATCGGTCAGAAGTCGAAAAAATTCCATCAGACAAAGTTAAAATTCAGATTGCCGAGAATCTTGCAGCTAATCCAATTACAAAGGAACGGGTAAATAGTATTATTGAGCTTTCAAATCTTAAAGTGGGCAATCAGGGGACAAATTTTGCTTCAAACAAAGAAGAATATTCCGCTATTCTACAATTATTGGAAAGCGCTTCTGGCGATTTTTCCGCACTTCTTGCCAAATTTAAGAAAGAAGATCTCGATAACTATTTTGGTTTGCTTAAAGAAATAATTGCCGAATTTATTTTATCTAAAGATGATGTAAGATTGGTTTTCAGCACAAGTGGGGATAACCTGAACTTTACTGTTGGGCAGCGCTATTGTTTGAATTTATACTTATCAAATTCGAAGGGAAAGTTCGGAGTGATTTCAATGGATAAGCTTTTAGAAAATAGTAGTAGATTTCAAGGTGTAGAGCCACTACCGTATTACAGCTATTTCAATGTTTTTAGTTTAAAACATGAAGAAAAGAAATCCTTTCTGAAAGCTATTGAAATAGAATTAAACAAGACATCAAAATCAAGTTTTAGACAATACAATAATATTGAATTTGAAAATTATGTGTTCGGGCATAACACACAACCAAAAAACGGAAAAATGAATTTATCATTGAATACAATCCTATACGGGCCTCCGGGCACCGGTAAAACATATAATAGCATCGATAAGGCAGTCGAGATTACCTCCCCGGAAAATTACTCATCAACCGATCACAAAACAAACAAGATTATTTTTGATGAGTTAAGAAAGTCAGGACAAATTGAGTTTCTCACTTTTCATCAAAATTATTCGTACGAAGATTTTATGGTGGGCATAAGACCTGATGCTGAAAATGAGCTATTGAGATTTAAAGCCTATAAAGGCATATTCTATGAAATTGCAAAAAGAGCAAGGGAAAATTATTACGCATCCAAGGAGAAGGCCGCTTTGGGTAGGACTTTTGATGAGGTTTTTAATGAGATAGTGAAACCTGTCGTTGAAGGAGATGAGGAAGTAGAAATCACAATGCTTTCGGGAGTTAAATTTAAAATTATCGATGTAAGTGACACAACTATTCATTTTGCCAAGCCTTCCGGAGGCACTCAACACACTTTAAGTATTCAAACACTTGAAGATATAGTTGAAGGAATTAAAGTTGTTACCTCTGGCTTGGCTGCATACTACAACCCATTGGTGAATCTTATTCAGGAGAAGAGAAAGCCAACTGCCGGTGCAAAAGTGGAAAGCCTCAAAAAATTTGTTCTTATAATTGATGAAATAAACCGGGCAAACATTTCAAAAGTTTTCGGTGAATTGATCACGCTGTTGGAAGATGATAAGCGTATTGGCGAAGAGAATGAACTCAAAATTACATTACCGAATGGAGAGAAAGAATTTGGTGTCCCTCCAAATCTTTACCTCATTGGTACGATGAATACCGCTGATAAATCAATTGCGTTAATTGATATTGCTTTACGGAGGAGGTTTGAGTTTTTGGGCTATTATCCTAAATATGAGGGCTACAGCGCTGAAGGTAGCAGCTTACTTCGGAAAATAAATGAAGCGATTTTTAATGAGAAAAAATCTGCCGATTATCTGATCGGGCATGCATATTTTATGAATTCCCAACCTATAGAAACGATTTTAAGAAATAAGGTTATCCCATTGTTGACGGAATATTTCTCAAATAAAACTGATATTGTTTCGAAAATTTTCACTGATACTGGTTGGAATGTATCTTATGATTCAACGAATTATAATTGGAATATAAATAAGGCATAATGGCTTTAATTTATGAATATGGTAATTGGGTAAGCGTTAATAACAAAATTGCTTTACAACAAATCTTGAAAGGCATCTGGCAACAGCGACTTTTCTTAGATGAGGCTATTGAATTGTCTGAAGGGTCAGACGATAAGCATTATCAACCTTTTTTACAGTTTGACAACAATCAGATTCGGGCAAATAATTTCGTCGGCTTTATACAAAATGGAGATGAAGTTATCGAAATTTATCCGAAGGTCTTCAAACTTCAATTACCTCAACCATCTGAAGCGGAAAAGATGTTAATGCTTCGGCATATCTTTTACTGGTTCAGCTATTGCCGTAAATGGAATTTCCCTTTCGATCAGGCATCCCTCGACACAATTTCGGTCAACGAATTCCCGGAGTTAATCATCAACTTAATTGCCAATCAGTTTTTAAATTGTGTTTCCAAGCAGCCTCTGACTAAGTATCAGGAATTAGAAGATACAATGCAAACCCCAAGAGGAGCTATAAATTTCAAACGCTATATCAACCGGGGCATATCGAATGCAAATTTTCAGAACATAGAATGTGATTATGAACCCTTTGTGTTTGATAATAAAGTTAATCGTGTAATTAAGTACTGTTCCCGGTTGCTACTTAATCAAACCAAGTTTTCGGAGAATCTTCGAACGCTGCAAGAGGTGGTATTTATTTTGGATGAAGTTGAAGAGCAGGCTTATTCTATCCACGATATTGAAAGCATATCACTGAATTCTTTTTTCGAAGATTACATCAAAATTCTTGATAGTTGTCGGTTAATACTTGGCCAAAAACTCTATTCGAGTAATACATATGATCTTTCACAATGGTGCTTGTTATTTCCAATGGAATATATCTTCGAGGATTTCTTGGCTGGTTTTTTAGAAGTCAAATTTTCGAAGCAGTGGAAAGTCGAATATCAGAAATCCAATGAATACCTTTCCAATAACCCGAAGGTGTTTCAAATGCAACATGATATTTTTCTTACCTCAAAGGATGGTTCCAACAAAACAATAATCGTTGACACAAAGTACAAGCTAAGACCCGGTAATTTTAAGTCTGACCCCAAGAAAGGCATTGCCCAGAGTGATTTATATCAGATGTTGAGTTACGCATATAAGCGTGGTTGTACCGATGTAATTCTCGTTTATCCAAACAATTCCGAAGAAATCAATCCACCGGATAAATTTGAATTGGTTTCAGGATTCGGAGGAAAAGATAAAATTACGGTTACGGCGATTGAAATTCCGTTTTCATCGTTAAATGATTTCTCAGCACTCGAGTCAAAGTTGATTGAGGCTTTAGGAAGTACTTTGAATTCGATATTGAATGAATCTAAGCCTTAGGCCCATGAAATACATAAACTGAAGAGGCATTCCCGATTCAATGTAAGTAAATGTATCAACCTACAATAAGTTTGCTGAGTACTCCATGTAACGCTCCGGGTCACATCTACTGGCTTTCGCTTTCGGATGATCGCCTTCGATAGTTAAGTTTGATTATTTCTAAACGATAAACTTTCGTCCATTTTACTCAAAGTTACATTGCTTTAGTTTGCTAGACTTCTCCATTGCTTATACAAGTATTTGAATTAGTTCCCAATGGGGAAAACAATCCCAATTGAGTTCATAAACTCAATTCCTGATGCCATAAAAAACGCACCCCGAGAAACACTAAGCCCTCCTGCTTTAAATGCATAAAGCAGAGTAAAATTATAAAAGAAACCTGATCTGAATTTAAAATTCGAAGATTGGGAATAAGTAACTTTGTCCCAATAATTGTATAAATATGCTGGACGAATTTCTGAAGTTATATAGTTTTCCTTACCAACCAAATAACCACAACGGGCAGAAAGATTTATTGGATCTGCAAGTCTAAAGGTAAGACCGCCACCCAATAATGCTTTGATGAAATTGGCTGTTTTAAGCGTATACGCTTCTTGACTTTCAATGGTGTAATGAACAGTTTTATTAGAATACCAACCGCCCGAAACTCCAATTCCAAAATTTATATTCATATATTCGATAATCTTAATTCGTGCGAAATCCGCATAGTTATATGAATTGTAATAATGTCCTCCAAATACTGGAAATACGAATGACATGTTAAAATTCTTATTCATCTTATCGGATTCATACTTATTTGGAAAATTATACGGACTATAGTAGTTCTTATCTGTAGGTTGGGATAATAGACTTATAGAAAAGCCCATCAATATAAGGGATATAAATATTTTTTTCATATTTAGTTTCTATCTGGTAAACGATAAGAATAAAATGTTCCTGACACAATATGACGGGTTCCATTTGCATACGGAGTAGGATAACTAAAGCTTCCTGAAATTATATTGTTCACATCTGCAAGCTGTAAATTAAGTATTCTTGGGTCCCTAATCCAATCGACGCTATAGACAGTAGAAACCGCTCCGGAAGTTAATATAAATTGTCCACCTGTTATGCTAACCCAGCCAACTTGATATTTTTCGAACTTTAGCAATAATTGTTTTTTTAAACTACCATCAACAATGTCTTCAAGTATAACAGTGTATGCATCCTCATCTGTTTTGTATGCACCCATGTTTATTGATTTAAAACTACCTTTAAATATCACGGTAGCCGATGGTTGATCACTGCTCATTATCGTAATATCAGCACCACCACCTGTCCTGGTAAGTACTTCATTTATATGATCTTCTTTTTTACATGAAAATGATAAATATATTATAAAAAGACATAGCAAAATATTTTTTTTCATAGGAGTTTTTTTATATTTTTAAAATGGCGTTCTCGGGCTATTTTTTTTGGCCTGCGACCCCAAACGTCCTTAATGTTTTTATCTGCATTGTTTGCCAATAAAAGTTTTACCATTTCTACATTTTGTTCACGGCAGGCAAAATGAAGCGGAGTCCATCCATAAAGTCCTTTTATATTTGCTGATGCCCCGTTGAGTAATAGAAGTTTGGTTGCTTCAAGCTGATTATGGAATACGGTGTAATGCAGGGGGCAGAAATTATTTGCGGAGGTCTGATTAGGATTTGCTTTTCCGTACAAAAGAATTTTCATCATTTTTATATTGCTGTTCGTGGTAGCTATGCTCAACATTGTAAAATCATCGGATGATTTTATGTTTGGATTAGCATTGTATTTAAGAAGCATTTCCACCAGTTCGTTTTTATTATTATAGGTTGCGTAGTATATCGGAGTGTTGGCATTTACTAAACGATTCACATAAACACCCTGATGCAAAAGGCTTTGTACAATTGCGATAATAATATGGTCCTGTAATATCGCAACTACTAGAGGTGTATAGCCTGTTGTATTCTTTTCGGTAAGGACAGCACCATACGTAATTAACTTCTGAATCAAAGTTAGAGAATTGGCACGTATAGCATAAAAGACAGGCCCTTCGTTTTTATTGTCTTTTTTATTTAAATCAGCACCGGTATTAATTAGGAAGTCAACTAGTTCTAAATTTTCTTTTTCTACAGCCAAGGACAATGGTGTTCTTCCATTTTCGTCCTTCAAATTGATATTAGCCCCGGCGTAAAAAAGTTTTTTTAGATTAGCTAGATCTGATTTTGCTACCGCAACATGAACCGCGTATTTTCCGGATTTCCCTTTCACGTTTACATTACAGCCATACGATAATAATTTATCGACAAGTGTTTGATTACCTGTTTGTAAAGCTTCCACGAGGTACAATCCCGGGTTGGTCTGTTTATCAATATCTTTACTGATTCTCGAAATCTTACTTTCAAGAGAAGGGTTGTACGAACTCTTGGGATATTTATTGATAAAATCACGGATAGCTTGAGGGTATTCACAGTTTTTAATTAAATTGTAATAATATTCTTCCTGTCTATGAGCAAGATCAGCGGCAATTGCATTAAGTTCCTTCTGATGCTCTACCTCTGCTTTTTTCTTCTTTTCATTGAAATTATTTTCAATAGTTGTTTTCAATTCTTTCTGAAGGTCAAGCATATTTTTATAGCCTTCAGTCGCTTCCATCGAAGAAGATACCACTCTGAAATATTTGGCTAATTCTATTGCCGCTTTTTCCTTATCCCCCTGATCATAATATACAAGAGTTTTTAAAGATTGAATGCGTGCATTGGTACCTCCGAGCGCATTTTCCGTTTCACCAAGGTAATATAATGCATCAGCATATTTTCCTGCATCGTATGCTAGTTGTGCTTGTTGGTATTTTTCCTTAGCAGTTTGTGAAAAAAGCTGCCCGTATAATAAACAGAAAATAAATATTAGTTTTATACCTTTCATTTTATTCTATTATCATTCCCTGAGAACGTGCTTCATTAAGTCGTCGGGTTTTTTCATTATCGAATCTCTTGCTTTCTTTTTCGTATTCAATTTCATCCAAAATTTTTTGTGCAGCAAGTTGGGCTTTCCATTCTGCATAGGTTAAATTAGCGGGTTGTTGGAGCTCAGTAGTTAAAACAATCATTGGCATGGGGTATTCAATATTAAACTTTGTTTTCGGTGGATTTACCCACTCCCCATTTTTATCAATAATACCTACAAGATAATAGTTAAAGTATATATTATTAAAATCGCGCCATTCCGATTTAAACACTTCATGACGAATTTGCTTCTCCGCAATAGCAACCTCATTTTGGAAATTTCCGATTTGGGAAAATTCTGTTTTAATCAGAGGTTTTCCTCGAGTATCAATACAGCCAAAGTTATAGCTAGCTGTGTGAATTACAGCTACTCCATTATAAAAAGGATCAATACTAAAATATTCCAAACCATATTTTTTTTGATAGGCATCATCAAATCGTATTAGTACTTCTTCTTTTGAATTTATAAGAGACCATGACTTGTCACCAACTTTTAAAACAGGGGCTACACCTTGATAATAAGGTTGGGCATATTTATAATTATAACCAGTCACCAAACTACCAGCTTTATTTTTAAAAGCATATAAATATTTGTCCTTATCATATACAGTTTCATAATTTGTCATTTCAACTGTTGCATCCCAAAAAATATCATCGTCTATGGTTTTTGCTTTTCCTGCAAATGACTGCTGTGTCTCGCTTAGATTTGCCATATAATCATCACGTTCCTTTCGTGAACCTTCAATTTGTTTCTCAAATTCTAAAGAGGCGGCTAGCCTTTTGGCTTCGTTTTGAGCCACTAATTGCTCCAATTGTGCCTTGTTCTCATCTGCCTGTTTCAAGAATTCCAAATCCTTTTGTGCTTGCCGACTTGCTTCAGCCTGTGCTTGAAGTTGTTTTGCTTGTTGGATTGCAAAAGTTTGTGCCTCTTGCGCTTGCTGTTCGCTTACTTTTTTTTGCCGTTCATCACGCATGGCCTGACATGAAGGACAATTGCCACACGGACCTCCATCTTGGCAAGTTTGAACAACACCTGGTTCAGGTGGAGTACCTCCGTGTTGAACACAATAGCTCTGAGCAAACCCAGAAATACCTATAAAGGAAAAGGAAATGAAGATTGAAACAAATTTCAATTTTGTTATGAAATTTATTATCGTTAAATTATTAAAATCTGAAGCCCGTTTTTTCATTCGGCGACCTTATTTTAATTATTTTTTTATAAAATAATTTCGTCAAATATATACTTTTAATTCACTTAAAGTAGTAAATCAGACTTTTTTTAATTTAGCCTAGGTCCTCAGGGTTAGGATTGGTTAAACAATATTGTATTGCAGTTAATTGAAGATATAGTTGAAACATTCAAATTGTTTCAACTATGTTTCAACTTTGCTAAATAAAAAAGGGTCTCACTTTCGTGAAACCCTTTGTGGGATTGGTCGGGGTGGCAGGATTCGAACCTACGACCTTCTGCTCCCAAAGCAGACGCGATACCGGGCTACGCTACACCCCGTCTTATTCACCTCTTTACTTCAGCTCCTCGTGCGGTGAGGGAGGGATTCGAACCCTCGATACCCTT
>CANNQU010000020.1 GCA_947507965.1 Bacteroidota bacterium | reverse complement strand
TTCTTGTGAGTCAACGATCTTCTTGGTGGCTATTGCAAGGGTGTCCACCTCTTCCCATTCCGAACAGAGAAGTTAAGCCCCTTAGCGCAGATGATACTTGGGTAATACCTGGGAAAGTATGTCGCTGCCGGATTCTAAAGAACCTCATCATTGTAAAATGATGGGGTTTTTTTATGTACCAGATTTTTTTAGCTCTTAGCCCCTGTTGTTTGCCATAATGCTATAAAATCGTATTCCTTTAATTCCCCGTTGTCAAGAAATCCTGATGCTGGGGGGCACAAATACAGGCTTTTGAATTCGATAAAACAGGAATATCAAAATTATAATAGTTGGTGTTTTTAGGGGATACCTCATAAAATTGCCCGCTAACGTCATGGCCGATAAGCGAGGTGCCGCCTACCATCCATTCCGAAACAAATAGTACGAATGTGGCGGCATTTTGCCTATCGGCCGGGTATAAGTAGTGGTGTGAGCCATGGCCTTGTATGAGTCACACCCGTAGTTGTTCATCCCGCGCCAAAAACAATACCCATTGAAGCAAAAGTTTTTAAGATTAAAATATTGCGTTTGTACAGCCTGATAGGTGCATGTGTTTTCATCGACGGTATAAAAAATGAGGCCACTGCCAATTTACCTTTTAAAAAATACCTGCCAGTTCAGTAAAAACTATTCAGGCAATTTAATCTACTGGATCACTCCACTTTGAACGAGGGGTGGCATTTAGGGAATAAGATAACATCTCAACCTAATCAGTACTTTCAGTGATATGTTTATGCCATTTTTATACTATAGAGTCCACTATTGATTCTAGATGGTAAATTCTGAATCAACGAATAGGAATCACCGATTAGACGGATTAAACGATGACACAGAAGGAAAAAGAGATAGTCAAAATCAGCGTAATCCATTAATCAGTAAAATCAGCAGTTCAGACAATGTATTTATGGAAGGTGAAAATTTAGGAAAAATGCCACACAGATTGACGGTTTCAGTATTTATGTGGTTTTTTTATTGGGGGTTTCTATCAGAGAGCATCAAAAAGGCGAACAGCTAAAGTATTGTCTGAACAAAAAACAAGAACAAAACTGGAGTGATATTGGTTCTTCTATTTTACCCCCAAACGCAAAAGATGGGTACCCCTTTTATTCGTGCAGTAAATTTGAATAATAAATTTGAATCCGTAATACGTATTGACCACAGAAAAATTGGTACGTAATGATTTCACCTTCAACAAATCAACAACAAGCGATGCTCACCCGTCTTTTCCTTTGGTGCGCGGTGAACACACGGAAGAACGTTACTTTCAGGATGATCTACCGCCAACCTGCATATCGTACCGAGTCCTACGCTAATAGGATGTGCCTGAGGTTTAGCCCGATAATGCAGATCAAAAAAATGCGCACTTAAAAAGGCTTCAAATCCTTCATCTTCACCCTCGTATCGTTTTTTGAGTTCACGACGTATTTCAGGAACAAGCACTTTTTGTTCGGCTTGTGCATTGGGTAATAGCTCACTCGACTCGCCATAGTAAGTGCATAAAAAGGTATCGATGGGCAAAGGAGAGCGATCTACATGAAACGAATAAACATCGGTAGGGAAAAACGGATCGTTCTCATCTCTCTCATAGTACTTTATCAAATTAAGGATTGGTGCTGCACCCAGATCTTTCAAGAGCTTCATGTCATTCATGATAATTTCACGGGCAAGTTGCCCCTGTTCACTCAACGGAAGCTCTAAAAGCTCTTTTGCTTCAACGACTGCGATATTCTCGCTTAACGCTATCTTTTTAACAATCTCCGAAAAATCACCAATGAGTTTACGTGTCCAGCAAATCGCATTAATTTCGCCATGAAACGGCGTGCAAACGAGATCCTGAAAATTCGTGACATCGTGAATTTGATTATCCGCAGACGATAAATCGATCATAATGGTGACCATAGTAATGATAATGGTTGGGCTTTATTCTTTAATAACGTAAAATGCTTGATTCAAATGATTTCCAACACGGAGCAAATATATACCTACCGGTATATTATCCAATGCCATAATGGTGTTTTCCGAAGTGATTTTTCCTGATAATACGGCCTTTCCTGTGTTGTCATAAACAGTAAATGCAAAGCCTCGTAATGTTGCATTCACTTTTACATTAATTTCACTTTTCGCTGGGTTTGGAAAAATAGTGATACGTTCCATCTTGGCTTCTTCCCGGTTAGTACCGTTTGAGTATGGGTTGCCAACATATACCATTTGATATTTAGTAGCAGATACTTTTAATACACTAGGGTCTCCGCCTTGAATATTTGTATTTACATATCCATTCCATATACCTCCATTGGATGTTGAATTAAACCAAACACCCGCGCCTCCCGCGCCATAAAATCGAAGCTCATTGGTATCGTTCATCATATAATTGCCAGTCCAATTATGGTTTTGGTCAGATGGAATATCTTGCACCTTCATAAAATTAAGACCATTGGGAGAAACATAATGATATGCTCCTTGCTGCGGGCTGCCTATAGGTGATAAATAGTGATTCGCATTTTTGAAATAGATCACGGCAGGATCAATAACCCTTTTATGTAGCTCATCAACCCTTGCATTTATTTCAAAAGTATAGTTAATGCCATCGGTGCTTTTAGCCGAATAGGTATTTACTGTTGAATCCAAACCACCAATGGGGAATCCGTCACTTGATGAGAAATAAATACGGATACTATCATCATTAAAAACAACCAGCGTGGGATCGAATGGTCTCTGGTAATTTGGCGGAAGTCCATTTACCTTAATTGGAGTTGGTTGCGACCATGTTATTCCGTTATCGTATGAGAATTTTACTGCCACCCTATCCCAACTCGGAGATCCTATGGGCAGTCTGAACCATTGAAAAGCACAAATTAGTGTATCCCCTTTCCATTTTATGAAGGAAGGTACACCGGAAGAGTCTTGAAAAATAGTTGGGGCGTTAAAAGTAATACCATCAGTAGACCATGCCGTTTTAAGAGGTCGTTGCCACGGATATTGGCTGAACAATGTTGATGTCCATAGTACTAATAAAATCAGGAATGTAGTTCTCATTTTTCTACTATTTAAATACACGAATTTATTTCAATGCTTGGCCTTAACGGTTTTACAGCGATACGAAGGTCGGGATTTTTACTACAAAATCTGATTTGAAAAACGAATATTTGATTTACCACAGAAACTTTGCAGGTAAGGTCATGGCCGATAGGCGAAGTGCCGCCTACCATCCATTCCGAAACAAATATAACGAATGTGGCGGCGGTTTGCCTATCGGCCAGTTATGAGTAGTGGTGTTGTGAGCCATGGTCTTGTATTAGCCACACCCGTAGTTGATTATCATCGATCCCATCAGCAAACGAAACGAAGTACAACGAGGATGGCTTAATTACTTCTGCTTGAGGGCCGAGCGTTAAGAAAATGTCCGGTGGACATTTTTAGTGAACGAGCCAGCTATGGTAAGGTCGTATAGTTTGTAAGATTGAAAATTATGCTCACCAAGTTATTTTCAAAAACAGAAACAACAACGCAATCCCCGTAGAAAGATTAAAACTACCAAAGGTTCCGTGCAACATAGGCTTCATCGTGCGTCCTGCGGGCGCGACGAAGCCTATGTTGTTACCACCAGTTATTCTGTCCCTGTTTTGCTCAAAATGAGTGGTATTAAAAGAGAACTCAAGAGTGTTTCCTTATTATTTCTGTTCAGCTTTCCAAATATAATAAGTCATAAACAATAATACTGGAGCAACAATTAGACTCGTATATAAAACTAAATAACTGTCTAGTCTTATAAATTGTGCTATACTATTTGAGACTCCATCAAGTGCTAAAAATGCTGAAAGTGGTATTTCCCAGCTAAGTAATACTCTATTTTTATAAAATCTGTTATAAATAAAAATCAACGCACCCAAAAGAGCAACCATATTCCATAAAATGGAAAAGAATGCATCCACTAAAGTCATGGAATTTTGGATATGAATCCCATTAAACATTAATTTTTTAATTATGATTCCAACTTGTAGCAATACGATAAAAACCCAATAGTAATTTGTAATTTTCCTTGTCATAATGATGTTGTTTATAATTGGTGGTTTCGGTTGGCAGCTACAAGAAGTTGGCGATTTCGGAGCACAAAACGGTCTACCACCACTGAACTTGATACGAAGCACAAAGCTTCATTTAACCACTGAACCGCCAATTTCTTGCAGGTGCCGTTATGTGAAGTGTTCTCTGTCGGTCCTCTCAACATTAGAGTGAATTGAATTCCTTTCTTTTATTTTCAAACCATTCCTTCATGGCGTCTGGTGTTTGCATAAGTTCTTGCATTTTATTCATTGCGTCTAAATGGGCTTTGTCGCCACGTTGAAACATCTCCATTGCATGTTTTTTGCTTTGATCAGCCATTGATTCAAATGTATCTGCATGGAATTCTTTTTCACATGCTCCACCTAATTGCTTACACGTCATTGTTTTCAAATTCGTTATTTTTTTTGTCGGTCGATGATTAATTAATAAAATTACTTTTTCTTTTTTGATGACTTGGCTTTGCTATTGAAATCTAAGGAGAGATTAATCCAATAATCGAATTCCTTTTTGGTTTTCATCCCTGTATCGTCCACCATTACATAACCTTTCATTGGTCGTTTGGTGAAATCCATTGTCCTGCAACCTGCCATTTCAACTACTGTTTCGTGAAAGGTGGGGTCAATTCGGCACATCATTTCGTCTTTTATAATTCCTACGCACATTTTTTCATTCACCATAAATGTCAGGCCACCCATCATTTCCTTTTCTTCAATTATTGGAAGGTCTTGAAGTGCTTCACGAATTCTATTTGCTAATTTTTCGTTGTAAGCCATGTTGTAATTGTTTTTATTTCCAATAGGTAAGAATAAAAGCAACCACTAACAATGACGCTAATTGATACCCCGCATTAATTCCAAATAACGTCCAAGATTTTTTCTCCCAAACTGTATTTGTCAAATTGCCGGGAATATAAAATCCAAGCCATAGAAAAATCGCAGAATTTATTGCATTCACCAATGGTCCCATTTCATTTGCACCAGGGATAAACTGCCAACCAGCCATTGTCCAGGCAAGCACCCATGCAAAAAGAAAATTTCCAATTACCATAAAAGCCATTCCTTTCATCATTTCTTTCTTGTCAGGTTTCAAATTAGGGTCATACCCCATTTCTTTTCCCCAAACTTTTCCAAAAAGTGGCATATACCAAATTGAACCAAGAATAAAGTTGGCTACAACAGCAACCAACACAGCGAGAATGTTAATTTTAAAGTCCATGTATTTTAAATTAGTTATTGGTTACTCTTTTCGGTTTTCAGCTTCCCCGTTTTTTAGTTAACAAATTTAATATTTAGTTGTCAAGTTTCATGTTTAACGGTTTCCAAACATTGCAGATATCGTTTCTGCGGTTTGAGTAATTTACTTTTGTGGCGCTTGGAACGGTACTCGTCAAAACTACGAAAAAAGTTAGAGGAAGCAATACTCTTTATTACCGGAGTACCCTCCCACAAAAGTAAATTGCTCTAAACCCATCTGCTAGCTGCATTAATAGTTCTCATCAGAACACAATTGGTATTTTATATTCAACCGTCTTTTTTCCTTCACTTATCTCAGAACCCGAAATTTCAATATATGACCTTCTAGTCTTCTCAAAAAGTCCAAGAGTTAGACTGTAAAGCTTCATTGAAAAGTGTGTGAGTTCTTCTTGAGATGATGGCATTACTGCATTTGCTGGGTCTGAAAACAGCCACTTGTATCCACGCCATGAGGTTTTAAAGGCATTATCATCATTGGTTACACAAATAGTGTCCAACGGAGTTAGGGTATAACCAGAAACTTTGACAACATTATTCTTGAGGTCAATGGTTGTGGAGTTTAAATAAGAAAGTTTACCTTCAGCCTTGAAAGATATTATGTCGTCAGTTTTAGTAACTGTAATTTTGGCTGTCCCGGATGAAACAACTTGCATATCGCTCATATTATTTATGAGCTTTTTATACTCTTCCCATTCCGCTTCCTTCATTCCCAATTTTGGGTCATAGGAAATTCCTTTACCCGTTATCTCAACAAGTTTTTGTTGTTGCATAAACCACTCAGGATTGTCCTTCATTGCCTTCGTAAATTTGGCCTGCAATTCTTGTCTGCGTGGAGAAATTGTTACTTCATCCATAATGTCAACAATATATTCTCCAGTTGGAATTAGAAAATTAATGTCGTGTTGGATATTTCTTGTAATTTTCTTTTCAGTTGCAGTTGTCTTGGTAGGGGTTTGTACGCAAGCTGAGAGAATTGTTAGGATGAAAATTGTTGTCAGTAGTTTCATGATTATTTTATTTCGTTTTTTTGGAACATAGTCATCAAATTATTGATATCGTTTTGCGGCTTGGCGAAGGTGGCGATTTTCACCACAAATGTTGATACGAAGCACAACTGTTTGTTGAACCACAAACGGTCATACGAAGCACTGAACCGCCACTTTTGCCAAACCGTAATTAGTGGCTGTTTTTATCTTTAGTCGTATAGAAATGGTTCGTTTCCTTCTGCCATTTTTCGTACATTTTCTAGAACTTGTTTCATATACATTTTATAAAATACTTTTGCAAAAAGCCATTGAAAAGGGATGAATAAAATACCTTTTCCGTGAATCGTGTAGTCGTAATTGATTTGTATTTTTTTAGGTTCAATTTCAATTGTTGTCCACTCGAATGTGAATTTCCAAATGTTCAACATCCAAGATTTGAAATTTCCAACTTCTACTTTCCAATACTTATTTTCAATGCGCTCAATAACCTCATCAGTTGAAACTTCCCCACCTTTAAAGGTTATGGATTTTCCGGCATAAACATTTTTTATTGAACCGATCTTACCCCAATTCTCGTCATTAGTTGTCTTCGTGACTTTTGGCATAAGTCCAAATCCTGTGTGTACTTTAGTTACATCGCAAAGTATAGGTGCTTTAAATGCTCTTTCAAGTGAGCAGTTGTAAATTGCTGTGGTTTGAATTTTAATTTCCATATGTCAAATTAGTCTTTTCTAGTTGTTTTCAATGTTTACTTCTCCTCTGTTTATTGTGAACGGTCGGTTTAAAATAGCTATATCGTTTGGCGTGTAGGCGCATACCCGGAGGGTTGTGCTTACACGCTGTTAAGGGCTGGCTTATTTTTTTATCACCTTGAATGTCTGCTTTCTGTTTTCATCTATACTGAAAGTATAAATGCCACCTGATAAATTTCCCATTTCAATGGTTGTATTTTCAGAGTTTAGCTTTCCTGTTTTAACTCCTTTGCCCGTGTAGTCATAAATCGTAAATACCGAACCCACAAGTTTGGCATCTGCTTTTACATTAATTGCGCTTTGAGCTGGGTTAGGGAAAACTGAAAACAAATTACATTGTGAAACTTCGTTGACTCCAACAGAAGAACTAGAATATAAAGAAGTTATTTCTTGTCGTGTTAAGGCGCGATTCCAAATTCCGATATCATCTAAAAGCCCTGTAGTAAATTGATTGTTGACCCCACCTCCAATATAAAATTGATTACTTCCTTGATAACAATTAGAACCGGAGCCCGATGTGAAATTCACCAAGATATTCCCGTCAATAAAAATAGTTGTTTCTGCGAGTGAGTCAGCTACAACGATATGATGCCAAGCATTTGTTATATTTAGACTAGTATATGGATTTGCAAAACATTGAGAGTATAAATCTAAATTTTTATTATTAAAGTTGTAGTCATATGAAAATGTGTGACTACCGTAACTTCCGTATTGAAAATATAAATCATAAGGTTGTCCACCAGCATCACCAGTATATTTAACCCATGCAGAAACAGTAGAGCTAGATGTATTAGTAAAATTAGCAATTGAACCAGTAATATATGATGTCAAGCCATCAAAGCTAAATGCACTATTCGCGTTGCCAAACCTATTACTTGTCAAAGTAGCACCATTAATAGTTCCATTATTCCCATTCCCACTTTCATCATAAGCATTTCCATTAAAAGGCCACCAACCAACTAGTCCATTGGAAGGAACATAAGAAGGTACTGTTTGGCCAAATGTAATTGTCGATAATCCGAAGATTGCAATTGCTGTAAAAAGTAAATTTTTCATTTTTTATTTATTTTTCATTGTTTAACCAATGGACAATTGTAGTTCAAGCATGCCCTTAACATGTTATATGTGCGACTATATTGCATAAAGTCTGCTTCCAGTTGTTGGCTTTATACAAGTACGTTGCTTTTTTGTTCGCAATTTAATAATAATAAACTGATTTTTGTGTAGGCCTTGTTTAAACTGATGGCCCAAAGTATTCAGCACTTATTTATTAGAAATGAAAGCACCTAGCCATGATCCTCAATTTTGCCTACCTTCGTGCCTTATGCATAAAGCTGGATTCGTTAGTATTATTGGAGCTCCCAACGCGGGGAAATCAACGCTCATGAATGCCCTTGTTGGTGAGAAACTGAGTATTATTACTCCTAAGGCGCAAACAACTCGTCATAAAATTATTGGTATTGTTAATGGCGACGATTATCAAATTGTGTTTACCGATACTCCCGGAATTATTACTCCGGCCTATACGCTGCATAATGCCATGATGAAAGCGGTAGATGAAGGAATTACAGAAGCCGATTTGGTTCTATATGTTGTTACTGTGGAAGATGATGAACCGGATGCCGCCGTCGCCGCTAAGCTAAATAGGGTGAAATGCCCCTTGGTAGTGCTCTTGAATAAGATTGATTTAAGTTCCCAGGAAGAAGTAGCCAACAGGTTAAGCGGTTGGCAGAAGCTATTTCCAAATGCTCAGATATTGCCCGTCTCGGCGTTAAATAAATTTAATTTAGATGGCGTGAAGCAAATAATACTCAACCATCTTCCCGAATCACCAGCCTATTTTGATAAGGATCAGTTAACCGATAAGCCGCAGCGTTTTTTTGCCGCTGAAATTATTCGTGAGAAGATATTTCTTTACTATAAAAAAGAAATTCCGTACAGCACCGAAGTAGAAATCTATGATTTTAAGGATGAACCTAACCTCATTACCATTGATGCCTATATTTATGTGTTGCGTGAAACACAAAAGAAAATAGTTATCGGCAATAATGCAGTAGCCATTAAGAGTGCCGCTACCGCTGCACGCAAAAGCCTGGAGAACTTTTTTGGCAAGAAGGTCATGCTTAAAACCCTTGTTAAAGTAAGAGAAAATTGGAGGAACAGTAGTAGCCATATCAAAAACTTTGGTTACGATTTATAATCACGATTCATTTGACGCCTTGAATGCTGTCATCATGAATACAGAAGTAACTCCTCCGGATCGCCTTCCATGTAAAATCTTTTTTCAAAGTGTAATCCAATTTTTTCAAGCAAACGAATTGATCGCAGATTCACTTCTGTTGTAATCGCTACAATCCTTTTTATCCCCCTGTTCATTCGAGCGTCATCCATCGTTGCTGCTGCAGCCTCATATGCATACCCTTTGCCGTAAAATTGAGGTAGAAAGGCAAATCCTATATCAATGTCAGCCAAGGCTTCGCGTTTTATTAGCCCACAAATTCCGATGGGCGCCTCATTGTTTTGTAGCTTTACCAATAACAATCCAAATCCATCTTCTTGATATCCTTTAATCAATTTGTCGGCAATATAATCTCTCGCATCGGCCAGCGTTCTAATGTTGCGGTCGCCAATAAATTTTATCCAATCGGGGGTATTGAGTAACTCAAAAATGAAGGCCGATTCGTTTATGGTTATCGGGCAAAGGGTTAATCTTTTTGTTTGGAGCGTATTCAAAAGGGAAAAGAAATTTGTTGTGCTTAAAGTAACACGGTGATTTTCATCGACAACGAATCAAGAAGTTACACTTGTTTTGTATCAACGGCTAACAAGTGTTCTTACGGCCTCTTGAATGCGTTTCAGAAGGCTCTTACCGCCCTTACACTAATGGCTGAATTTTTATTGAGCTGGCTTATAACGCCGGAGCTAAATTCAACGCATATGGCATCATCTACATTCACTTCAGTGGAACTCCAATATCTTGCAAATGCAAACCCACCTAAACTTTTTAAGTGTAAGTTGGTGTACATCAAGTTAAGTTCATCTCGCGATGGTAGAAACCAATCACTGAAACCGGCAGATACCAAGTCGTTACAGATGCTGGCAGCATAATTGCCTACTCCTTGAAATGCAACGATAGAATTTGTGTTCGATTGCCCCTTTCCAACCTCGGTATTAATGGCACCTGTGGCGAGGATTTGAGAGTTGAGCCAAAGGCGACTATTGCCTTGGTCGGAGGTTGCCGCTACCAAACCATGCTGCCCCGTGCCATCCACATAAAAAATCAGACCTCCGCCAAAGCTTTCACCTGGTTTCTTGGCTGCATAGGTGCAAGAGCCATCATCTTCGGTAGCCTTTGCATTATAGTTTGTTGACGTAGCGTCCATACATCCTTTAACCTTTGTTTTACAACTACTGAACGTAAGGAAAGAGGCAAATAAAAATAAGCTGACCAATTTTAAGGTATTCATTTTAGAGGATTTTTTTTATCTCAAGTACAAATATAACAATACTTCGAAGAAATGGATTTAAAGTTTCTTTTTGCAGTAATAATATACAAGCTTGCCTTAAGCTTAATACTGTACAACCTCCATTTCTACTATCAGGTCGCTCCGATGGAGCTGAATGGGAAATAATTCATTTGTTTTATACTCAGCACATCAATTCCTGAAATACCCTCTTTCTGTTGGAGTCAAAATAGTTTACTACATAGTCAAAAAAAAAACTCCGGCAATTCTTTTTTGAGGAGTTGCCGGAGTTGATGGTCGCTGTAAAGCGATTATTTTAGAATCATTACATTTTTAGTGATAAGTACGGTTGCATTTTTTATTGACATCATATAAACTCCTTGCGGGATATTCGATGTGTCGTACTGCCAAGTGTTTTTTCCTGCATATTTCGCTTGCTTCACGTCCTTTACCACCACTCTTCCGGTCATATCTACCAGCACCATTTCAAAGTTGGAGGGTTCGGTTAAATCCATTTCCACCGTTATCTTGTTACGCGCTGGATTGGGGTAAATTTGAATTTGTGTGACGAGATTTTTTTCCGATTCAATTCCCACCGTTACCCTGGTGACGGCTTCAGGTACGAGCTTTTGAACTTCCGTTAACCCGATACTGTCGGAGGCGATGCTGAAGAACTTATAATTACCGGCTTTCTTCCCGTAGAAGATAGCAGAAGTACTACTCGTGTTGCCTTTCCATAATACATAGGGGCTATCGTTTTTAGAGACAAAGATATGGTAATAAGCAATTCCACAACCTTGATCACTTCCCGACCAGCTCACGGTAAAGGTACTATCCGTTTGTTTCGGATTTAAAGCGGTAACGCTACTTACGGGTACCAGGGTATCAATTTTATTCGTGTAGGTATTGGTAATGATGGGTGCATTCAAATCAAATACGATACTCGCCTTATTGGAGACGATGGTGTTATGTGGAATCGCTTTTTTAAGTTTACAACTAAAGGCCACATTACCTTCTCCTTCCGGTGCATTTTTATTGGGCGAGAGAAAACCTAGATCTGGATCTTCTGTAAGCTCGAGGGTGGTACGGTCTAATGAATAAAAACTCCAGGCAATAGCGCCATTAAGGGTATCGAGTGTGCCACGAATTTGCACGATGATGTTTTTCTTCGGATACATATCATATAAAACGGTGAATTTTTTAGCATATTCTTGAATCTGTATCGTGGTGTCGGCGATGCCGATGGCATTGAAGCTGAAGGTGCTCACGTCGAACTTGGATAGGTCTAACGTATCTTTTACAAATACTTCAAGTGCAGCAGCGGTGGCGGTGGCTTTATTCTCAAAATAAATTCGATAGTTCTTGTTTCCTTTACTTGAAATGTAATTATCGACAGCAAAGCCTTGAGGCCCAACAATTTCATTGGGGTCGAAGGATGTTACACCATTACTGTTCTTTTTAGTTTGAGATAATTTCCTCCATTTACGCCAACAACCTTCATTAATATCTGCATTTTCTTTTAAGTCCATTAACCCACCTACTACCGATAGCCCGTAGGAAACGGCGGTGCCGATGCCAGGTACAAAACCGGTTACGCATTGGGTCATGCTTAATCCTGCTGCCGTAAAGTCCCAGATGAAGCTTCCCCAGGTATACGGTTTTTCTTCCGGTGTCATCCAGTCAGGTAAATACGTATCAGGAGGAAAAAGCTTATCGACTACGCCGATGCAACTTAATACGGGGAGGCCACCGGTAAGCTGTTGTAAGGCATATTTTTCTGCCACAAAGGTAATACAAGCCCGAACCTCCATCGGCATCTGTTCGGTGGTAGCTTCTGCACCATAATTAATATTTTCATATAATGGATCTACCACCCAGGCACTCATTTTTAATATTCCTGCTCCGGTTAGATTCACTTGAACCCTCGCACCATTGGATGAGCCAGCATTGATGAGTGGAATATAAAATGGATATACCCGCATACGCTGACCAATATATCCGGTCAAGCTATCAGAAGTATAATAGATAGAAACAGAATCGGCAATTTTTGTATAATTTGGCCCAAGAGCGGTGATTCCCTTTGGCAAAGCAATTTTGGTATCTGGAAATCGAACACTTAACCCGGCAAGATCGTTTACTACATAAACTAATGTGGTTCCAAGGGCGTCTACATTGGCGGTATTTCCAAAGTTAATGTCAAAAGTTTGCCAGCGGTTCAATAGGAAGCGGTCACGTCCGGATAAGGCTGCCCATGGGCTGCTTCGTTGCCCTTGAGCAATAGTAAAGTAGGCTGTTTTGGTTAGCGTGGCTTCCCCGGGAGTTTCAACCACCACATCATAAACGCCAATCGATTTTCCTTTTAGGTTAAAGTGAGCCAGCATCGATTCTCCAATCCAGTCGGTTAAATAAGAGGTATCGGCAAGGACATCGGTTTGACCGGTTAGTTTTAATTTTACGGTGCTCGTCTTTTTAAGTCCTGCACCAAAAAGGTATAGCGTAACCGAACCGGTATTTCCTCCTGATCGTGGCTCAACCGTTTCTAATATGGGGTGGAAGGTGCTAATGCCTAATGAATTGGCGGCTAGCAAATAGTGGCCATACGATGGAGCCTTAAGAATGGTTATGGTTCTTGTGGTCTTGTCGATGGTAACGCCCGAGGTAACACGCCTCCAATCGAGGCCGGCATTAGCCGAAAAGAATACTTTAAGTGAGTCAGGTACGTTTCCATTTAACGCATCGGTTCTGTAATTTAATTTGAGCCATACGAATGAGTCCTTAAAATTTTGAGGGAAGTTTCTTATACGCCACCAAGCGTTTACTGTTCCCGTGGCTGTAGGATGTTGTTGATAGCCATAATGATCAACAATTAATTTGGTCATAGTTACTCCTGGTTTTGTATTTGCCGAAGCATCATAAAAGGTTAAGCTATTGGTTAAGGTATTGTCAAAACTTTGCGTTTGCGATATCTTACCATAATTAATTAATCTGGCGGTGTTAGAAATGGTGGGAATGGTGAGGCTCGATCCTGTATCAACCACACACCAGGCCTTTGTGTTTCCGGTAAAATAAAGGTTTGGAAGGGTATTATTGCCTACCAACCGAATTGAATCGTCAACATAAATACCGGCTTGAATTCCATTTGCATTACTTCCAGAGATGGTTCTAGCATTGGTGCCAAGTAGCGTCAGCGTGGAAATATTGAAAATCTTATTATTGGTTAAGTTTCCTTTTAAATCGATGCTAAACGAATATCCACTCCAATGGCTTATAATCGATCCCTTGTTAATTAGATCACCATTCACAAGAAGGGTGTTGCTCGATCCAAATAAATTCACTAAGGTATCGAGTACGGTGAGGGTATCATTAAAACTATTATTGCTTTTTGAATATACATTTCCATCGAGTTTGCAATGACCAAAAAATCGCATGCCATCGAGCACCGAATTATTAAGGTAAAGCGTGTCGTTGGATGTTATTTTGCCATTATTAAAATTGTAATTATTGGAGAGCAGTTTATATCCATTGGTACGAAGGAGCGTCTTACTCATGTTCCACGTATTACTCTCGAGCTTAATAATGCTTCCTAAAATTATTTCACCAATAGAGTCGGATGAAGTAATGGCCCCTTCAAAACGCTTGCCGGTTGATTGCTCCAGCATTTGATTCGTTGTTCCAATAAGGTTCGTGGTACTCGGAATCCAAATTCCTTCATTGCGAATATTGCCGGTAATGTCAAGCGTAAATGAATATCCATTCCAATGGCCGCCGATGGTTCCTTTGTTGATAATATTTCCTTTAATTAAAATGGTGTTACTCCAGCCAAACTGGTTAAAGAGGCTGTCGATAATGGTAACGGTATCGTTAAACACATTGTTGTTTTGCGAGTATAGATTTCCTCCAAGAATATAATTTCCGTAGAAACGCATGTTATTTAGGTAGGAATTATTTAAAATAGAGGTGTCGTTAGAGATGATTTTTCCATTGAGCAAGGTGTATGCATTGGATACTAGCTTATGACCGTTGGTACGAAGGATGGTATTGTTTAAATTCCAGGTATTACTCTCGAGCATAATATCACTTGCAAGAATAATATCGCCAATGCTATCGGTGGTAAATAAATACCCTTCAAATTTTTTGCCCACCGTTTGTTGAATGGTTTGATTAGCCGTACCCACAAAACTGGTGGTGTTGGGTGTCCATATTCCTTCGTTGCGTATATTGCCAGCGATGTCAAGGGTAAGCGTGTATCCATTCCAATGGCCACCGATGGTTCCTTTGTTGATGATATTGCCTTTTACTTGAATAATGTTGCTCCAGGCAAACTGATTAAAGAGGCTGTCAATGATGGTAACGGTATCATGAAACACATTGTTTGTTTGTGAGTATAGATTTCCTCCAAGAATATAATTCCCATAGAATCGCATGTTGTTAATGGAAGAATTATTTAAAATGGAAGTGTCGTTAGAAATAATTTTACCATTGAGCAGGGTATAGGCATTGGATAGTAGCTTATGACCATTGGTACGAAGAATGGTATTGTTCAAATTCCAGGAATTGCTCTCCAGCATCACATCGCTTGTAAGCACGATATCGCCTAGGCTATCTGTGGAATTTAAATACCCCTCAAATTTTTTGCCTAACGTTTGTTGAATATTTTGATTTGTAATGCTTACAAAATTAGTGACGGTTGGAATCCATATTCCTTCATTCGTAATATTACCTGTTATATCGAGATCTAGAGAATAGCCTGCGGGGTGTTTGCTTATGGTTCCTTTGTTTACGATGTTACCTTTTACCTTTATGGTTGGGCTAAAAGCATATTTGTTGAACAGCGTGTCGAGAATGGTGCAATTACCGTTAAATATGTTGTTTGACTGTGCCAATATATTGCCGTCTAATTTATAGTCGCCAAAGAAATTTAAGCTTTCGATACTGGTATTTTGAAGCTGCATCGTATCGTTTGAAATGATCGATCCATTTTGTATCAGATGATCTTGTGCCTGTAATTTAAACCCATTGGTTCGAAGGGTGGTTCTATTTAGGTTGAAAGAATTGGCTAGAAATTTTACATCACTAGTAAGAATCAATTCACCGATAGAATCAGACAAGCTAAAAGGACCTTCAAACACTTTACCTACTAACTCTTGCAGGTTATGGTTTGCGGTGCCTGTTATAACCGTTGATGAAACGCGCCATATTCCATTGTTGGTTAGGTTGCCATCAACTTCTAAATCAAAGGAATATCCTTGAGGGTTATTGATGATGGTGCCGTTATTTACTACGGCTCCGTTTATCTTTACCACCGGACTCCAAGCGAATTGATTCATGAAGGTGTCGACCACGGTGAGCGTGCCATTGAAGATGTTTCCTGTTTGTGAATACACGTTACCATCAAGCGTATAGGCACCCGTGAAGTTCAAATCTTTTATCGATGACTGGTCTAGTTTTAGAATATCATTCGATTCAATATACCCATTTCTAAGCGTACATCCGTAAGTAAGCAATTTAAATCCGCTGGTTTTAATTTTGGTTCTGGTTAAGTCAAAGGTGTTTCCATAAAATAATACATCGCTGCCTAAAACCACATCGCCAATGGAGTCGGTCATTACCATATAGCCTTCAAATTTCATTCCTGCGGCCTCTTGCAGGGTTTGATTTGTAGTGCCCGAGAGCGTCGTTGTATTAATATTCCACGCCCCATTATTGGTGATGTTTCCTTTTAAGTCTAAGTAAAAAGAGTACCCCCCCGGGTTGGTTAAAATCGAACCGTTATTTAACACGGTACCCGTTACCGTTACCGTAGGTGAATTGGCATAGGTGTTATACAGGAATGATCCTGTATTTACCGTTAAATTGGCACACGTTACATTCCCATTTACATAAACGGCGGCATTAATTATTACGTTATCGGTAGTAGCCGGTATCACCCCCCCAATCCACGTGGTGGTGCTAAACCAATTGCCACCGGTACCCGTAGAGGTTATGTTGGCTGCATTTGATGCGATGCTTAGGGCGGTGAAGCAGAATACTAAAAAAGTACTTTTGATCAATCGAAAAAGTAAAAATTTTGATTTCATGACGAGGATATTTTTTTTCGAATTTCAATAATAGTTATCATCTAAAAAATGATGTAGGTCATAACAATAGACTTTTTTAATTGAGTTTTTTTTTAGTGGAAAGACACGAATACTTTTCAATTAACGGGCGTATCATTCGAGTAAACCGTGATTACTTATCCCGGTTTATGAAAATTCGATATCATCGTTTTTTCATTTCACTCTAAATGCATTAATTTCACCCCTTATGAAATTGTTTTTATTAGATGGTATGGCTCTTATTTATAGAGCGCATTTTGCTTTTATAAACAACCCTCGTATAACGAGCTATGGGTTGAACACTTCGGCCGTTTTTGGGTTAACCAATACGGTACTCGATATCATTAAAAAGCAAAAACCATCGCATCTTGGTGTTGTATTCGATACGGCGGCGCCTACCGAACGTCATCTTGAGTTTGAAGCTTATAAAGCGCATCGGGAGGCCATGCCTGAAGATTTAAGTAAAGCGATCCCGTTTGTTTTTCGTTTGTTGGAGTCAATGGATATTCCGGTCATCACCTTTGATGGTTATGAAGCCGACGATATTATAGGGACTCTTGCCTTGGAAGCTGGTGCGGCAGGAATAGAAACGTATATGATGACACCGGATAAAGATTTCTGCCAGCTGGTTCGTCATAATGTTTTTATTTATAAGCCGGGGAAATTTGGAAGCGAAGATGAAATTTTAGACGAGGAAAAAGTGAAAGCAAAATGGGAGGTGGATGATGTTTTGAAAGTGATCGATATTCTTGGGCTATGGGGCGACTCTGCCGATAATATTCCGGGCATCCCTGGAGTGGGAGAGAAAACGGCTAAGAAGCTGATACAAGAGTATGGCAGTATGGAAGCCATTTTCGAGAATGTTGAAAAGCTGAAAGGCAAACAAAAAGAGAATTTCATTGCGTTTAAAGAACAGGGAATATTGAGTAAAAGGCTTGCCACCATCAACTTGAGTGTGCCGGTTAAATTGGAGCAATATGATTTGGAAATCAGGCCATTTAATAAAGAAAAGGTAGAAGCGTTTTTCCAAGAGATGGAGTTTCGTACCCTAAGTAAAAGAGTTTTTGCCACCTTGGAACCCTTGGCTACTCAAGCTGATTTATTTTCTACCCCAGCGGATATTTCAATGCCAATAAACCTGGAGGAAGAAACGCCGCCAGCACTTCGTTTAAAAACCATTGCCGATGTAGAACATCAATATCAAACGGTTTCCACCAAGGAAGAACGAGCCGGTTTGTTGGCACTTTTACTTCGCCAAGACATCGTTTGTTTCGATACCGAGACGACCGGTGTGGATGCTGTTATTGCTGAAATGGTAGGCATGTCGTTTAGTTTTGCTCATCATTCGGGGTATTATGTTCCATTACCCGAAACCTATAATGAAGCCAAGGAAATACTCGACGAGTTCAAGGTGTTTTTCGAAGATGAAGGCATCGGAAAAATAGGTCAGAATGTGAAATACGATTACATGATTTTGTATCGTTATGGAGTGGAAGTGAAAGGCAAGCTTTTTGATACGATGTTAGCGCATTATCTTATTGAGCCCGATCAACGGCATAATATGAATGCGATGAGTGAAAATTACCTACAGTATTCGCCCGTGAGCATAGAAACACTCATCGGCAAAGGTGCGAAGCAGGTGAGCTTTCGCACCGTGCCCATTGACCAAGCCACCGAATACGCTACCGAAGATGCCGATGTTACCTGGCAGTTGAAGCATATATTGGAGAAAGATAGAAACTTTATTCCCGTTAAAAAAGTATTTGATGAGGTAGAAATTCCTTTAATTCCGGTACTAGCTCAGATGGAATTGGAAGGCGTGAAAATTGATCGTGAGGTACTCGATGTCATTAATAAGGAATTGGAAGTTGATATTAAACTTTTAGAGTCCGACATCTATCAATTGAGCGGTGAGGTATTTAATATTGCATCACCCAAACAGTTAGGCATTATTCTGTTTGAGAAATTAAAGCTTGACCCCAAAGCAAGGAAAACGAAAACCGGCCAGTATCAAACGGGCGAAGACGTATTGCAATATCTTTCTTACGAACATGAAATTGCCAAGCGGTTAATGGAGTATCGCGAATACACGAAGCTTAAGAGCACGTATGTTGAAGCATTGCCATTAATGATCAATCAGGATACCGGGAGGGTGCATACTAGTTTCAATCAGGCGGTGGCTGCAACCGGGCGTTTAAGTAGTAATAATCCTAACCTACAGAATATTCCTATTCGTACCCAGCGAGGACGAGAGGTGCGCAAAGCATTTGTACCTCGTAACGAAGAGTTTACTTTTTTAAGTGCGGATTATTCTCAGATTGAACTACGTATTATCGCTGCGTTGGCTAACGATGAAAGCATGTTACAGGCTTTTAAAGATAAAATTGATATTCATACGGCCACGGCCTCAAAGGTTTTTGGCGTAAGCATTGAAGAGGTAACGAAGGACATGCGTCGCAAAGCAAAAAGCGTTAATTTCGGTATCATTTATGGCATCTCCGCTTTTGGATTGGCCGGGCAGCTAAGCATCTCCAGAGGTGAAGCCAAAGAAATTATTGACACCTACTTCGCCGAGTTTCCTAATATCAAAAACTATATGAATGATAATGTGCAGTTTGCCCGTGAGCATGGATATGCTCAAACCATTTTAGGGAGAAGACGTTACTTACGCGATATAAACAGTGCCAATGCCGTGGTACGTGGCTTTGCCGAACGCAATGCGATTAACGCACCCATACAAGGCAGTGCCGCCGATATGATTAAAGTGGCGATGATACATATTCATCAGGAACTAAAAACGAGAAAGATGAAGTCAAAAATGATTCTTCAGGTGCATGACGAATTAGTTTTCGACGCCCACAAGAATGAATTGGAGGAACTAAAAGTACTAATTTATGATAAAATGGTGAATGCCATTCCGATGAATGTTATCATAGAGGCGGAGATTGGAGTGGGAGCGAATTGGCTCGAGGCACATTGATTTAATTTGTTTTTTCATAATGGAAACCTTGATTTTTGAATGAATATTTGCGTTTCATTTTATAAAAAAATTATCGTAATCCTATTTTGCAGGTTTATTAATGATATAATCTGAAATTGTTCGTTCATCATCGGGCGTATTGTCATCGGGCGTATTGTCATCGGGCGTATTCAATACGCCCCGACCCCTGCCGGTTTCGGTAATCACAATTATTCCATGTATATGATTAGGCATTACAACAAATGCATCCAATTCAATATTGGACCTCAATTCGGGTGTTTTCACCCTTTCGTTATTCGCGATTTTTCCGTTTTGTCCATTTCGTTAATTATTTTAACTGGAAATGTCTAGCCATTATGAAAAGAATTTTTGAAAGTGATTTTTTGTCTCGGTGCACCAAGCACCATATCATTTGAATACGTTCCACCAACTTCCTTATACGTTATTCAATCCGTCAAGGAACTTTTTCAAGTCGCTGTTTTTATTGAAATCATCGCGTGACACGACATAGTTATAGGCGTCGTATTTCCGGCCATCCAGTTTGGTGAAATGTTTCTCCAAGGTGAGTTTTTTAAGATAACCTATTCGGTCGAGCATCTTTATTGATTTGGTGTGCTCACTGCTTACAATACCATAGATTTCATTCACCCCAATTTGGTTAAAACAATACTCATGAATATACCCAAAACTTTCTACAGCCAATCCCCCATTTTGATATAATGGTGAAATGCCGAGTGTTCCTTCGGCATCATTTATTTGCGCGTTATAATGCCTTATACCACCTGTGCCAATTACCTTTTGGTCGTGCTTATGCCAGATGGCCCAATACACGGAGTTTTTATTTTCCACTAGATCCATCAAGCGTTCAAAATAATATTCCGCATCGGCATAGGTTTGAAAGGGCTTGGAGTCGAGGTTGCTGTAAAACGCAGGCATACTGCCATATTCGTACATGTCTGGAAGGGCACTACGGTCAAGCTTTTTGAGCAGCAATCGAGGTGTTTCGATGGTGGTGGCGTTTAATCGCTTCTTGAGGTTTGTATTTTGTGTATTCATTTTTATTATAAATTAGCTATCTGTTTTTCACTTCTTCATTAAATTTTTTCTGGTTCATTGCCCAATCGTTCTGGCGATGTAAATTAATATTCACGATTTCGGGATGGGCGTCCAGGAAATTGGTTATAGTTTTTCCTTCTGCCCCGATTCCCACCTGTTTTATTAATTCAATGAAGAAAAGCAAATCTTCTTCATAATCCAAAGTAAGGCGGAACGACTTCTCTCTTTCCCAATGGGTAAGCTCCAAAATATCAACGGTGATACCGCTTTGTTTTATAAATTCGGTGATTACATCCGTATTGGTATTTTCTTGCTTTGCAAAATCATAGAGTGTATTCATCCCTTCGTTTTTGATGGCATAGGTGAAATACCCACAGATGATATCCTCCGGGTGTTTTATCATTAAGGCATCGGTGTGGTGTAATTTGTTGATGGCACGTATGCCAATATCATAGTCATACAGGAGGTCGTCGCCATCAATTAATAATGCGTTATTAATTTGGAATTGGTCGAAGCAATCTTTCCAACGTTTTATTTTATTGAGTAGGGCGCCCCGGAAGATTTGTATCTTATTTTTTGAAGCGATTTCTTCAAAGATATCATCGCTGTCATCGGTAGAGGTAGCAAGCACCACTGGCAAATGGGTACGTTTGGCTCGTTCAATTACGGCCTCAATGCTTTTAAGTTGAGGGGCAATCTCTAAAATTGCTTTATTCGGTAATCGGGTCGAAGAGTTACGTACGGTAACAACAGCAAAATCGTGCATCATTAAGTATTTGGTTGATGCAAAAATAGTAATATTAATTGATGAATCACTCCAATCGAGGGTAGGAATTGATGATTTTTGATCGGCAGCCGCTGGGTCCAACGTCATCCTTTTCAACAACCTCTGTTTTATGTTATCTTTGTACGTTTTAAATAGATTTCAACCAGAATGAATATTATCGTACCTATGGCAGGAATGGGGAAACGCATGCGCCCACATACGCTTACTGTACCCAAGCCACTTATCCCCATCGCCGGGAAACCTATTGTTCAGAGGCTTATTGAGGATATCTCAAAAGTTTGTAATGAAAAGATTGAAGAAGTGAATTTTATTATTGGAAACTTCGGTGAGGAGATTGAAATAGAACTGATGAAAATTGCAGAGAGCGTTGGGGCGAAAGGAATCATAAGTTATCAGAACGACCCACTAGGCACTGCGCATGCTATTTTATGTGCTAAAGAAAGCCTTAAAGGAAATGTTATTGTGGCTTTTGCGGATACCCTTTTTAAAGCCGATTTCATTATGGATAAAACCAAGGATGGGATTATTTGGGTACATCGAATTGATGACCCATCTGCATTTGGGGTGGTGAAGCTCGACGCCTACGGAACCATTCTTGATTTTGTAGAGAAGCCAAAAACATTTGTGAGTGATTTAGCGATTATAGGAATCTATTATTTTAAAAGTGGGGAAGCCTTAAAGGATGAGTTGCAATTCTTGCTCGACCATGAGATTAAACACGGAGGCGAGTACCAACTCACCGATGCCTTGCTGAACATGAAAAATAAAGGCATGAAGCTTACCATCGGTAAAGTAGAAGAATGGCTCGATTGTGGAAATAAAAATGCGACGGTGCATACCAATCAAAGAGTATTGGCCAATACAAAGGATAAATTAATCTCCGATAGCTATGAAAGCATCAACAGTGTCATTGTTCCACCGTGTTATATTGGCGAGGGGGTGAAAATTTCAAACTCTGTTATCGGTCCTTTTACTTCTGTTGGGAGTAATACCGTCATCGATCATTGCATTATTAGTAATAGTATTATTCAAAACAACACAAAAATTACGCATGCCAATCTGCGCAATACCATGATTGGTAATTTTGTCGATTATGAAGGGTTGGTGCGTGAACTCAATGTCGGCGATTATTCTGTTATTAGCTAAATTGGTAAGCCCCAACAATCAAACCATAACTATTCAATATTTATTATTCTCGCTTTCATGCGTTATCTCATCACCTCCGCTCTCCCTTATGCCAACGGCCCCAAACATATAGGGCATCTGGCAGGAGCTTATTTGCCTGCCGATATTTTCACACGCTATGTAAAGGCACAGGGGCACGACGTGGCCTTTGTGTGTGGAAGCGATGAACATGGCGCTGCAATTACCATTCAGGCTCTCAAAGAAAAAACGACACCCAAAGAAATTGTAGATAAGTATCACGAATTATTAAAAACCTGTTTCGATAAATTTAATATCGACTTTGATATTTATCATCGAACCAGTGATCCCTTGCACCACGCTACGGCTCAGGATTTCTTTACGAATCTAAATGAGAAAGGGGTTTTTCAAATCGATGAGAGTGAGCAATATTATGATGCCGAAGCGAAACTTTTCTTAGCCGACCGATATATACAAGGCACATGCCCGAATTGTAGTTACGAAGGTGCCTATGGCGACCAATGTGAGCATTGTGGAAAATCGTTATCACCGAAAGACCTTATTAATCCTGTTTCTACATTAAGTGGAAACAAGCCCACACTTAAGGCAACGAAGCATTGGAGTCTGCCGTTAAACCAATACGAGGCTTTTTTGCAGGAATGGATTATAAAAGACAAAAAGGATAAATGGCGAAATACGGTTTACGGGCAATGCAAAAGCTGGATCGACGGTGGTTTGCAGCCACGAGCGGTAACACGTGATTTAAATTGGGGAGTGAAAGTGCCATTGAAAGAGGCCGAAGGAAAAGTATTGTATGTGTGGTTCGATGCACCCATTGGTTATATTAGTGCTACCAAAGCCTGGGCCGAAAAAAACAATAAAAACTGGAAGGATTATTGGTGCCATAGCGAAACTAAACTGGTTCATTTTATAGGGAAAGATAATATCGTTTTCCATTGTATCATTTTTCCTGTGATGCTTCATGCTCATGGCGAGTTTATATTGCCGGATCAAGTTCCGGCAAATGAGTTTTTAAATTTGGAAGGCGACAAAATGAGTACCAGTAGAGGATGGAGTATAGAGATGCATGAGTTTTTAGAGGCCTTCCCGGATAAAACCGACGAGCTACGTTATTATTTGACCGCCATCGCGCCTGAAACAAAGGATGCCGACTTCACCTGGAAAGGATTTCAAACAGCGAACAAAAGTGAACTGGTGGATATTTTAGGTAATTATATTAACCGGATCGTGATGCTCACGCATAAATTTTATGGGGGTGTGGTTCCATTGCCTGGAGAGGCAGGGGAGGCAGAAAAAAACATCCTGTTTGATATCAATGCCCAAACGAAGAAGGTTCATTCACTGATTGAACAATATAAATTTCGTGAGGCACAATTCGAACTCATGAACTTAGCCCGTGCAGGGAATAAATACCTCGCCGATGCGGAGCCATGGAAGCTTATCAAAACCGATGAAATACATACCAAAACGGTGATGTACACGGGCTTGCAAGTGGCGGAACAACTGGCCCAACTGATGCGTTATTTTATGCCATTGAAGGCGGAGATGTTGGCTGGTATGTTGAATTTGAACCGGCATTTGAATCTTACGCCAGGGCATCAAATAAACGATGCTCAATATTTATTTAAACCGATAGAAGATGAGCTCATCGAGGCTCAGATTCAAAAATTAAAACAACGCGTGGAAGCTAAAAACGAAACAATAACACCGGTACATAAGCCATTGAAGCCGGAAATCACCATCGACGAATTTAACAAAATCGATTTACGTGCAGGTACTATTATCGAAGCTAAAAAGGTGGAGAAAGCAGATAAGTTATTACAGCTTACCATTGATCTCGGTTTTGAAATACGTACCGTTCTCTCAGGTATTGCACTGCATTATAAGCCGGAGGATATCATCGGACTTCAAGTAACGGTGGTGGCCAATTTAGCGCCTAGAAAAATGCGAGGCATCGATAGTTATGGTATGATATTAATGGCCGAAGATGAAAACGGGAAATTGGTGTTTGTGAACCCGAAGGAGGCCATAGGTAATGGAAGTAATATAAAATAGAAGGGCAGGTTAAAAACCAATTTATTCGGCCTGAATAGACTAAGTATGGGCTGTGGCGAGGTGCTGATAGTCACTTAAAATAGTCTCTAGGAATGTTATTCCATCCATATCGGAGGTGATATTTATTTTTTTACAAATTGATTTTTTTGTTTCTTCAGCGAAGAAGTTTGCTTGGTCGTATTTCTTTCGGTATATCTGTCGTTGTACTTGTTTAATCAAATTCATTTCGCTATCGGTAAGATGAAGTACTTCGCTAAATTGTACGACATAATTGGGGTCGCTAGGTGGTGCATAAAGTGTTTCATGTATCGATGTTTTCGACTTCAATCGTATCACCGTGGTGCCGGCAGCCATATCGGCCAAGCGCTGCCCACGGCCACTGGCAGCACACACCATTAGTGCTACCACCCCGGCTCCACCAAAAGAAAATTCGAAAGGAGTAATCACCCATCGAATAAAATAGTTTACGAATGCCGGTCTTCCTGCATCGAGCATCACCACCCGGATGCCTCTTACCTTCTTTCCAATACTTTGTCCTTCAAGAAATAATTCGCAAAGCAAATGGTATAAGAAAATCGGAAGGTAAATGAGAAGTTTTATGGTGAAACCTAAGTTGTTTAATAGGTTGGATGCAGCAAAAATTCGGTACCAGATATAAAAGTAGGCAAACATAATGACCCAATCAATAAGCGTTGCGATGGCTCGGTCGCCGATTCCTGCTATCTCATATTCAATCGCTACATTATTTGCCGTTAAAACCGTTACAATTGCCATTTCCTGTGTTCTATTGTTTTATGAAAATCTGTTTCTTTGAATTTGCTTTGTTGCTATGTACCACGATATAATATTTTCCGTTACTTAGGCCGGAGATATTAATTTTCTGCTGTACCATACCACCATTTAATTTCATTTTGGAGCAGTAAACTACCTTGCCGGCTTCATTATAAATGCACGATGAAACCGACGCAGGGTTTTGAAGTGTGAAGTTTAACGTGATCTCGGTTAAGGCTGGATTTGGATATACTTTCAATTCGCTTATTAGTTGTTTTCTATAGTCTATACCGATTGATTTTTTGTTCATCCATTGCCCAATATTGGCCGCATATAATTTATTGTTTATGATGTTTTTTTCGTTGGTGATATAGATCGTATTGCTGTCGTTAAAACATACCCCTTCGATCTGCCCGGTGCTCGTAAAAAAGCCAAAGTCGATTTTGCGTTTGTTCCCTTCAAAAATTCGCGCATTATTAAAATCCCAAAACATCCACAGGTAGCAAAATCCCGTTTTGTTATATCCGGTAAGCACGACTCTATGAGTGGATAACTCCAACGATGCACCCGTAATTAAACAGGCCACATCAAATGAATCAACAGGACCAATACTATAGGTGCCCGTAATGGTTGGAAGAAAATAATGTTTGGTAAACCCATTAACCCAATCCTTACTCAATAAATGTAGTGTGTCGTTGTACACAAACATCGCCTCGCAATCGAAGCTATTGGCATTACTACGAGAAGTGAAATCTTTTTGATCGGCATAACTGAAATGAATTTTTTGTGCGGTGATGCTATCCACTTTTTTTGTGCTTAACTGAGATTTAGAAATCTTGTAAACGACGAGGTTGGTACGGTCGCCATTATTATTCCCAAAATCGCCGATATAAATGTTCTTGCTGTCGGCTGTCATATCTTCCCAGTCGTGGTTGGTGGCATTGGATATATAGATGGTTTGTAAAATGGTGCCGGTGTTTTTGTCGAAATGATAAATTGCATTGGCGTTGCCACTATCGTCGAGGGTCCATAGTTCGCCATCAATAGTAATTAACGCCGATGTCTCGTTTATCGTATCCGAGAGTTTTTCAACGAGTTTAATTGGAGAATAAGAGGTGCTGTTATAGGTACAACTTCCATCATTGATGGTTGCATTGGCGTTGAAGTTATTCGCCTGAGAATCGGTGCATCCTTTGGTTTGCGCATGGGTTGCAAAGGCGCCATAGAACATCGATAAAAAGGCAAGGAATGTTTTTTTTAGATCCATTTTCAAGCGCAAGATAATAATTTTCTTTCTAGCCGATATCAAACTTCGATTCAAAACGCATAAAAGTGCTTATTTTCGCTGCATGATGTATTCCATACTCTTACGTCTTCTGTTTATTCTGTCGGCTGAATCAGCACATTGGTTTACCATGCAATTCATGCGCATCGTTCTTTATATTCCGGGAGTGAAAAAAATCGTTCAAACCATTTATAGAAATGAAAACCCGGTGACTTTTCTTGGCTTAAAATTCAAGAATGGGGTAGGAGTGGCTGCTGGTTTTGATAAAAATGCCGATTATCTTGAAATATTGGAAACCTTAGGTTTCGGATTTATTGAAATTGGAACGGTTACACCCAAACCACAATTTGGAAATGATAAACCCCGTTTGTTTCGATGCGTAAAAGACAGGGCCTTAATAAACCGGATGGGTTTTAATAATGAAGGGGTGGACGTTGTTTTCGAACGTTTGAGAAAACGAACCACAAAACTGATTATTGGAGGAAACATCGGAAAAAACAAACTCACGCCTAACGATGAGGCTGTTAATGACTACGCTATCTGTTTTGAGAAACTATACGAAGTATGCGATTATTTTGTTATCAATGTAAGTTCGCCTAATACGCCGGGGTTGCGTGCTCTCCAGGATAAGAATGAACTTCTTAAAATAATTACCAAGCTGATGTCATTGCGCGAAAGCTTTATGTTATTGGGTAAAACGCAAAAGCCGATACTGCTTAAAATTGCTCCTGATTTAACCACAGAACAGTTAGATGAGGTGGTGGATGTAGTGCACCAAACCAAGCTCGACGGTTTGATTGCGACGAATACCACCATCGAAAGAGAAAACTTGAAAACGTCGGCTGCCAAAATTACGTCCATCGGTGCCGGCGGTTTAAGTGGTGCCCCACTCACTCAAAAATCAACAGAGATCATCAAATATCTAAGATTAAAAACACCAATTCCCATTATCGCAAATGGAGGTATTATGACGAAAGAGGATGCCCAACAGAAGATCGATGCAGGAGCAAATCTGGTTCAATTATACACCGGGTTCATCTACGGAGGTCCGGCACTCGTGCGACAAATAGCGATGTCGATTAAGATGAAATAGGCCTATTTCCTGTTTCTGCTCTTAGTTTCCAAGCTGAGAAATGTTCTTTAGGATGATAAGTACATCTTTTAGTGAAGTATAGTTTTTGGCGTATTCATTGTCGGCCACATGCCCGTTACTTTCGTTGGTGTCAACCGTTGTTTTTAGTATTCCAATCTTGGTTTTGGGTAAATTGGGATTTTCAGGAAACGAAAATCCAACCCATGTTTTTTTTCCTCGTAATACCTTCCCAATATTTGCCAATAGGTTTATTCTATTGGGTATCCAAGGAAGTAAAGCCGGGCTTATTGCCAGAAGTATAATCGACAAAACAATATCGGTAAATCGTTTGTTGTATTTGGTTTCTGTTGTGTTCAAAGCATAATTTATGCCACGGGTGAATGTTTCGCCTGCGGCATTTTTAGAGTTGCTTCCTATGGCAAAATAGGCTTCCCGATTAAAAAATTTGTAGGTGAATTTCTGCTGGTACATTTCCATCGTTGAAATCACCTCTTTCCAAGTAACTTTTTGAGTGACAAATATGAGTTCTTCTGTTTTGTAGAGTTGTAAAATTTGGGGAAGTCGGATAAAATGACCTAAAAAGCCGTGTTTTAATTCTTCCTTTTGATTTGTTCCAGCAAATCCAATAAGATTAAAGTTGTCGATGTTTTTCTGCATCAAATGAGTCAGCTCAAGCACGTCCGCCTCATCGCCAATGGTAATAATTCGATGTTGGTAGGTATTGTACATTCGTATTCTTCGGTATCTAACGAGTTGAACAATCCAACGCAATAGAAACAAGGCCGTGAAGTTTAAAAATCCACCAATTAAAATCAATGCCCTTGAAGCTCTCATATCTTCACTCAAAAAGGCATAAACAACACTTATCGAAAGGGTACCTAGAGCGGTACCATAGAAAAGTGAAATGCCTCTCGGGAATTCCTTCGCGTAATTATTGGTGAAAAACAATCCAGCCATCCAAAGAAAAATATAGATGGGCAGATTGATGGTATAAAGAATTTCAGGAAATCGACCAATTCCGTTAAATTTTACGGCCTCATACCAAGGGATAAGTAGGAGCATGATGGAGGTCATTATGACGGCATCGAGAACCGGGCGAGTAAAAAACCGTAGAAATCGAAAAACCAGGGCTATCCCTGCTCTAAGGTACACGGCAACATTAATGAGTAAAGAAAACAAAGCTGCTTTTTGCGATGCGAAATGTTTCTTCGCAAACAGGATCATGGCTTTGTAAAACACAAACACATAATTTAAGCTTCCTTTTTTAGTGCTTTCTCCTTTGTAGTGTATAATGGTGGTGCCTGGATAATAGTAGTTTTTATAACCGGCCTCTGATATTCGATACGACAGGTCAATATCTTCACCATACATAAAAAACTGTTCGTCGAAGGCTCCAATTTTATCAATCACCTCCTTTCGCATGAGCATAAAGGCTCCACTCAACACGTCAACCACATGAATTTCCTGATGGTCTAAAAAGCCTAAATGATACTTCCCAAATATTTTCGATTTAGGGAATACGACACTCAGTCCAAAAATCTTATAAAATGCTACTTCCGGTGTTGGCAATCCTCGTTTCGATTCGGGTAAAAACTTACCCACCCCATCAATCATCTTTACACCTAATCCACCGGCATCAGGCTTCAACTCCATAAAATCGATGATACGGCTATAGGTATCTTCAGCCACTACGGTGTCGGGGTTTTGCAATAAAATATAGGTGCCTTTGGCCAATGAAATGGCTTGGTTATTTGCGGCCCCAAACCCTGCATTATTCCTGTTGGCTATAAGTTGCACCCATGGAAACGATTGCTGCACCATCTCTACCGAGCCATCGCTCGAATTGTTATCCACCACAAATACTTCGGCTTCAATTCCTTTCATCGCACTCTCCACCGATTGCAAGCAGAGTTGCAAAAAGTATTTCACATTATAATTTACAATGATTACCGAAAGCTGCATGCGGTGTGTTGAAGGATGAATTTTAAAACGGTAAAAATAATGTATTTATTTAATCTGCGTTTTATCCAGTAGTAAGAGCTCTTGGCCTTCGTTTTACAAGTTAGGCAAAAGCCTCCCCAAGTCTTCATTGTAGGGGTAAATTGGGGTTTGTTCTGTTTGAAATAATGAATTTCGAAGGCCGACGTTTGAGGGATTGTCTTCCTCCTTTAGTTTTTGCATTGCATTATAATAAATGCTACACCACAACATTTCTTCTTTAATCCATGGAATTAGAATCCGATTTGCCCCTCTCGAAAAAAGAATTTAATTTGCACCATGATTTTAAGCGACCAGAAAATACTAGAAGAGATAAATAAAGGCACCATCCTCATCGAACCCTTCCAGCCCGACTGCCTAGGCACCAATAGTTATGATGTGCATTTAAGTAAATATCTTGCTGTGTATACCAGTCGTGTTTTAGACGCAAAAGCACATAATAAAATAGAAGAAATAATTATTCCCATGGAGGGGTTGATACTTCATCCGGGTACGCTGTATTTGGGCGTGACCGAAGAATATACCGAGACGCATAAACATATTCCATTTTTGGAAGGTAAGTCATCGACAGGCCGTTTGGGCATCGACATCCATGCCACAGCCGGCAAGGGAGATGTGGGCTTCTGTAACACCTGGACACTTGAAATATCGGTGAGTATGCCCGTTCGAGTGTATGCTGGGATGCCTATTGGCCAACTCCTTTATTTTGTAGTAGATGGTGAGGTTAATACCCTCTACAATAAAAAGCGTGATGCCAAATACAACAAACGAAGCATCAAGCCGGTGGAGAGTATGATGTGGAAGAATAAATTTTAAAACATGATGCGTAAGTCTTAAGCAACGGATTACGGTAATTGCTTAACCACTGATGCCTACTCATAAAATCCATTGCCCAATCAAATCCTGAAGGTATTGATGGGTATATCCTGCGATGATGAATGCTATAATTACGGAAACCACCCAAATTATTTTTCGCGTAAAAGAAGCCTGTTTAAAAATTGCATTTAACAAGGTATTTCCATGCCCTTCTTTTAAAAGTATTTCAATTTGTTCATCACTAAGAAAGTTGGGGTTAATGATGGTAAACAATAGCCCCGAAAAAATAAGTACCATCGAAAATAGTATGATATCAGACAATAAACTGTTTGTAAAATAGGCATAAACAACAATAAAGAGTAAACACAATATCCCGGTAAGAAGGCAAAGTAATCCGATGTTTTTTACGACCCATATCTCTGGTTTTATACGCTCCAATTGCAAATTCAGGATAGTGAAAATGATGCTGATGGACATCGCCAGAAAACCGATAAAACTTATTTCAGAATAACCATCATCATGCAAAATGCGGTCAAATAATAACAATGCAATTCCAAAAAAGAATAGTAATAGGAACTTACCATATTGAATTGTTTTTTCTTTTATTGTTAACATGAATTCGAGCGAGTATTAAATAGGCACTTCAATAAATCGAAATCGACCGTATGATGCGAGTCAAATATAAATAAAATTAAGATGGTGTTTAGTGCTATCTTTTAATAGGCACAGCATAAAAAGTACAGAAACAGCAAGCCTCAGAACAGTATATAAAAATGCTCCGAAACCTTCCTGACAAACTAACTTTCGATGCTTCAAAGGCTTTTATTGAAGATTTTCAAATCATCGACTTTGAAGTCTTCATCGCTTCGTTGTCGGAAACAGCAATTTGGGCTTCAAGCCCATCGGTATGTTATACTGGTTGGGCATGCAAAAAATATAGGCCTTTTCTTGTTCTCGTTTTTGGAAAACCCAAAATAAATTGAGGCCGTTTTTTCCTGTACGATTTAGAGATGTCGCTTGGTCTTCCTTCGCAGGTAATCATCGATGGCATTTAATTCAAAATTACCTCAATTTGCCAGCCAGCTGGTCGGCCCCGAGGGGGGCTCAAAAGCGTATCGTAAATTGGCTAATTAGGGCCTTCTCTTCAGCCCATCAAGTAAAGAGAAGTCGGCTAAATCCAGTGGCGTATAAAAAGTTTATAATTTCATTTTTTTCTTCGTTTAAAATAGTACCTTTGCACTCCAAAAAATCAAGATTTAGTACCTTATTTTTATCATGGCTAATACAGGCAAAATATCTCAAATCATTGGTCCGGTAGTGGATGTGGCATTTACCGATGCCGGCTCTACCTTACCTCAAATTTACTCGGCTTTACACATTAAACGCCCCAATGGCACCACGTTGGTGCTTGAAACACAGCAACATCTCGGTGAAAACACGGTTCGTGCCGTATCGATGGAAACTACCGATGGGTTAACTCGCGGTACGATTGTAGAGGATATGGGCGTTCCTATCTCCATGCCTGCCACCGACGACATTCGTGGAAGGTTATTGAACGTTGTAGGCGAAGGAATTGATGGCTTAGGTGAATTGAGTAGAGCCAAAGTAGCGTCTATCCACCGCGAAGCGCCTCGTTATGAAGACTTAACCACTTCTGCCGAACCTTTATATACCGGTATTAAAGTAATCGACTTACTCGAACCCTACGCCAAAGGAGGCAAAATTGGCTTGTTTGGTGGAGCTGGGGTAGGAAAAACGGTATTGATTATGGAGTTAATCAATAATATTGCCAAAGCATACAGCGGTATGAGTGTGTTTGCAGGAGTAGGGGAGCGTACCCGCGAAGGAAATGACTTATTGCGTGAGATGATTGAATCGGGCGTAATTAAATATGGTGAAGAATTTGTTCATGGAATGGAGAAAGGCGATTGGGATTTGAGCAAAGTGGATAAAACGGAATTGGCTAAGTCGCAAGCTACCCTCGTGTTTGGGCAAATGAATGAGCCCCCTGGTGCACGTCAACGTGTGGCCTTATCGGGTTTAACCATTGCCGAATATTTTCGCGATGGAGATGAAAAATCAGGTGGACGTGATATCTTGTTTTTTATCGACAATATTTTTCGTTTCACACAGGCAGGCTCTGAGGTATCGGCACTCTTAGGTCGTATGCCATCGGCGGTTGGATATCAACCTACCTTGGCCTCAGAAATGGGAGCCATGCAAGAGCGTATCACGTCAACAAAAAGAGGGTCTATCACCTCTGTACAAGCCGTTTATGTGCCTGCTGATGATTTAACGGATCCGGCTCCCGCAACGACCTTTGCTCACTTAGATGCAACCACGGTATTAAGCCGTAAAATTGCAGAGTTGGGTATCTATCCCGCGGTCGATCCATTGGATTCAACCTCACGAATATTAACGCCACAGGTATTGGGCGATGCTCATTATAACTGTGCTCAACGGGTGAAATTAAATTTGCAACGATATAAGGAATTGCAAGATATTATTGCAATTTTAGGTATGGATGAGTTGAGTGAAGATGACAAATTGGTGGTTTCGCGCGCCCGTCGTGTGCAGCGTTTTCTATCACAGCCTTTCTTTGTGGCGCAGCAATTTACCGGCTTGCAAGGGGAGTTGGTGAGTATCGAAGATACCATCAAAGGTTTTAATATGATTATGGATGGTGAATTAGATCATTTGCCTGAGGCGGCTTTCAACCTGGTAGGAACCATTGAACAAGCCATCGCCAAAGGTGAAAAACTGATCGCTGAAGCGAAGTAATTACTCACTTGATTAGTAACAACAAACGTAATGCAACTAGAAATAATAACTCCCGATAAAAAGCTTTTTGAGGGAGAGGCAACTGGAGTATCCTTACCAGGAACGGATGGGTCATTTAAAATTTTAAATCACCACGCCCCCATGGTAGCGTCTTTAAAGCAAGGTATAGTTAAGGTAGATACTGCAAGCGGCATACAACAGTTCGCTATAAATGGTGGAATTGTAGAGTGTGGCGATAACAAAGTAGTGGTGTTGGCTTAATTATTATTAGTTTAGACAACTAAAAAGAAAAACCGGTCTGTATCCACAGATCGGTTTTTTGTTTTTGCTACTCATCCATTATTTTGCTATGATCTCATCGGCTTCTGCGTCACCTTTTAGTAAGATATCCCAGGTGTGGTCGGCCAATAATTTTACAGTAGCTGCGAAATGCTTGAAAGGAAATTTTTGTCCCCATTCGGCTGGCGAAACTAAGGATAGAATAACTTCACCATCGTGGCGCCTGTAAATATGATAGGTCTTCCCATGGAAGGGGAAAAGCGCATGGTAGCTTCGTAAATTTGTTGTGAAATGAGTACCCGGTCTTCCAATTCTCGAGCCTGTTCCATAATCAAGGCCGCTTGTCGTTTCAACAAATCAATTTGTTGCTGTGCCTTTAAATGCATCGCTTCTACCGCTTGTGCTTTTATTAGTTTTCGATCTTCCGGCTTTATGGCCGGTGAAGAAACATGGAGTGGGATTGGGGCAAACGAAGCCAACCCGGTATAGCTGTTATCATCAATTATTGCATCCATAGAAACACTACAAAATTAAATTTAAAACGAAATAGATTATGATGTTCTCAAAAAAAAATCTTAAACCAGTTTAAATACCACTGCCCCCAGCGGAGGAAGGGTAGCCTCAATAGCATTTTGTTTCCCGTGTTTTGCAAGGGCATTGCTTTTGATCGTCTCATTGACGATGCCTGCCCCCCAAAATGTTAAATCGTCACTATTGAATATTTCCTTATAAACACCCTTTTTTGGAACCCCAATCGCATAGTTATAATGGGGTTCCGGGGTAAAGTTTAAAGCCACGATAAGCGTGTCTTTTGCTTTTTTTCCTTTACGCATAAAAACCAGAATGCAATTTTCGGTGTCATCACCAGCAATCCACTCAAAGCCTTCAGAAGTGAAAGAATGCTCATGCATCGCAGGTTCTGTTTTATAGAGATGATTTAACTGAGCAATTAGCTTTTGTATTCCTTGGTGCGATTCAAATTCGAGCAGATGCCATTGGAGGCTGCTCTCAAAATTCCATTCACTGTTTTGTGCAAACTCATTTCCCATAAATAAGAGCTTCGTGCCGGGGTGCATCCACATATAACTGTACAGTAAACGTAAGTTGGCAAATCGTTGCCATTCATCGCCCGGCATTTTGTTTATCATGGAGGCTTTGCCATGCACCACTTCATCGTGGCTCAATGGCAACATGAAATTTTCGCTAAAGGCATAAACAAGGCTAAAGGTCAAGTCGTTTTGATGCCATTTACGATGAATTGGCTCACGTTTGAAATAGGTTAACGTGTCGTTCATCCACCCCATCATCCATTTCATGCCGAAGCCCAAGCCTCCGTTGTAGGTTGGGTGCGATACCCCGGGCCACGAAGTGCTTTCTTCAGCAATCATCTGGGTATCGGGATATTCCGCATAAATCGTTTCGTTCAGTTCTTTTAGAAAGGCTACATTCTCCAGGTTTTCTCTTCCACCTAATTCATTGGGTACCCATTCACCTTCCTTGCGACTGTAATCGAGGTGCAACATACTCGCCACCGCATCTACCCGCAACCCGTCGATATGGAATTTATCCATCCAAAATAACGCGTTGCTTATTAAAAAGCTTTTCACTTCCGGTCGCCCCGAATTAAAAATATAACTCTTCCAGTCGGGGTGATAGCCTTTGCGCATATCGGCATGTTCATAGAGATGCGTGCCATCAAATTGAAACAAGCCATGCATGTCGTATGGAAAATGCGATGGAACCCAATCGAGCAATACACCGATATGATGTTGGTGAAAGGTATCCACCAGAAACATAAAATCTTGAGGTGTGCCATAACGAGAGGTAGCCGCAAAATAGCCGGTTTGCTGGTATCCCCAGCTTCCGTCATACGGATGCTCCATGACGGGCATCAATTCAACATGCGTAAACCCTAATTCGTTGCAATATTGGGGCAATAGGGCCGCCAAGTCACGATACGATAAAAAGGCCTCCGGGTTGTTGGGGTCACGTTTCCAGCTACCTAAATGTACTTCGTAAACACTGTATGGTTTGTTCAGCGCTTGGTGTGTTTTTCTTTTCTTCATCCATGCCGAATCATTCCAATGATACGTGAGCTTCCAGGTTATGGATGCCGTGAGTGGACGGATCTCCCAATAATAGCAATAGGGGTCGCCCTTTTCAATTTGAATCCCTTGATTACTGTCAATAAAATATTTATAGGTTTCTCCTTGTACAATGCCAGGAATAAAGCCTTCCAGAATTCCACTTCCATCGCCTCGAGCGGTCAAAAAATGAGTTGCTCTGTTCCATGAATTGAAGTTGCCGATCACACTTACCGATATCGCATTGGGAGCCCACAGGGCAAAATAAACGCCTTCTTTTCCATTGTTAATTACAACGTGAGATCCCAACTTTTCGTATAATCGGAAATGCTTCCCTTCCTTAAATAAAATGATATCCGACTCCGTAAATAAACTAAAAGGCATTGCATTAGCTGATTTTGTATTCGCCGTGGAAGGATGGTTATGAAGGCTCATTTTTGCCTCTTTCTTGGAAGGATTTCTTTTCGTTTTTGGCTTGGTAGAGCGCTCTATGGTAGATAAGCCCTTAGCTAAATTCGATGGGCTGGATGCGGTATTAGAAATCGGAGTCTTTTTTTTAAGTTCCTTTTTTGGTTTGGCTTTTTTCGTTTTATCCTCCTTGGGCTTCCTTACTTCCTCCAATGTATTTTTTTTCATTTTGGGTGCAATCATAAACATAGCAAAAGTAAGCGAATAATATGATCCGTACGTTACCCTTCATGGGTTTGAGTGAAATTTAAAAGAGATGCTCTATTTTAGATAAGTTTTGTTTAAATTTGCTTCAAATATTAATCCTATATTTAATTATGTATCCCGAAATGTTAGTAGCCCCGATGCGAGACGAATTAACTCGCGTAGGTTTTAAACAATTGATGAACGCAACGGAAGTTGAGTTGGAGTTAAATAAGAAGCAAGGCACGCAATTATTAGTGATTAACTCCGTTTGTGGTTGTGCCGCAGGTACCGCACGTCCAGGAGTTTGTAAGTCGTTAGAAAATGGCAAAAACCCAAGCGAATTAATTACTGTATTTGCCGGAATGGAGGGCGATGCGGTAACCAAGGCACGCGAGTTTTTATTGCCTTATCCTCCTTCATCACCGGCAATCGCATTGTTTAAAGATGGCGAGCTGGTTCATATGATTGAGCGACATAATATTGAAGGTAGAAGTGCTCAGATGATTGCCGACAACCTTCAAGCGGCTTATAATGAGTTCTGTTAAGCGATAATGAAAAAACTCAAAGAGGCCTGTTTCGTTTGAGACAGGCCTCTTTTTATGAAAAACAGATCAGATAAATTGTATTTTTGTATATTACTCTCGCTTGAATTATGAAACGTAGATTCTTTTTATTCTTATCACTCCTCCCTTTTATATTCATTCGTTCGCAAGTGGTTATTACCACTCCTGCGTTTCCCATAGAAACCGACTCGGTTACCATAACCTACGATGCATCCAAAGGATCTGCCGGATTAATCAATTGTGCTTGTGATGTTTATATTCACATTGGATTAATTACTAATTTAAGCACCAGCAACACCGATTGGAAACATGTGTTCACGACATGGGGGCAAGTAAATAACGCCTGGAAGATGACCTCTTTAGGGAATAATAGCTATACCTATAAATTGGCTCCTAGCTTGCGTTCGGCCTTTAATGTTTTAGCAGGAGAAACCATTCAGAAATTAGCCATGGTTTTTAGAAATGGAGATGGGAGTAAAACGGGTAAAGATAATGGTGGTAATGATATTTTTGCCCCCATCTATCCGGCCAATATTTTTGCAGTAAGCTTTAACTCACCTGCAAAAGGGAGTATCATAAATTTAAATGATTCGGTTCATGTACTGGCGACCACTTCAAAAAGAGCAGCCTTAACCTTGTTTGAAAACGGCGTTCAGGTGGCTAGCTTACCGAATGATTCTATTCTTGCGTTTAATACACTAGCCTCGTCTGTTGGAAATGTTAAAATGGTGATTGCGGCTACGTATAATGGCAATACCACATACGACACCCTACGCTATGTCGTATATGGCACCACACCGATTGCTTCATTACCGATGGGCGTGACACCCGGAATTACCTACCTTAATGCCTCTTCTGTTACGTTATGCCTCATTGCACCGTATAAAAATTATATTTATGTCGTTGGCGATTTTACCGATTGGTATCCCAATGCTTCCACGTTGATGAATAAAACCCCTGATGGCAAATATTTCTGGATTACATTAACGGGATTGCAAAGCAGTATCGAATATGCCTATCAATATTTAATTGATGGGGCATTGAAAGTAGCCGACCCCATGTGTGATAAGGTTTTAGATCCTTGGAATGACAAATATATCCCGTCTTCCATATACCCTAATCTGAAGCAATACCCTACGGGTAAAACCAATGGAATCGTTTCCGTTTTTCAAATCGGGCAGTCGGCATTTAATTGGCAATACAGTGCCAATTTTACGAAGCCTAACCGAGATAATTTAAATGTTTATGAATTGCTAATTCGCGATTTTCATCAAAACCATAATTTTAAAACGATAATGGACTCGCTTGAGTATTTGAAGCGAATGGGAATAAACGCACTGGAATTGATGCCATTTAATGAGTTTGAAGGCAATGAAAGTTGGGGATACAATCCTGATTTTTATTTCGCCGTGGATAAGGCCTACGGGCACAAAAATGAGTTAAAGCAACTCATCGACAAATGCCATCAAAATGGTATTGCAGTGATAATGGATATGGTTTTAAATCATTCCTTCGGACAGAGCCCAATGGTTCAGATGTATTTCAATTCAACAACCGGACAGGTAACCGCACAAAGCCCTTGGTTTAATATTGCAGCTACCCATCCATTTAGTGTTGGTTATGATTTTAACCATGAAAGTGGCTATACCAAAGATTTTGTTGATACGGTGCTGTCGTATTGGATTCAGGAGTTCAAATTAGATGGATTTCGTTTCGACTTATCCAAAGGATTTACACAAAAGAATAGCGGCGGTGATGTTGGCCTTTGGGGGCAGTTCGATCAAAGTCGAATTGATTTATGGCAGCGCATTGATGATAAAGTGAAAACCTATTCGCCTTCTGCCTATATGATTCTGGAACATCTTGGCGATAATAGTGAGGAAAAAGAGCTGGCTAATCGTGGTTTTATGTTATGGGGAATAATGAACAACGAGTACAATCAAAATACCATGGGTTACTCAAGCAATAGCAACCTAAGTTGGGGGAGCGCCAAGGCGAGAAGCTTCAACAACAATAATCTGGTGCTTTATATGGAGAGTCATGATGAGGAGCGATTGATGTATAAGAACCTGCAATATGGCAATTCGAGTGGTAGTTATTTCGTCAAAGATTTTAATACCGCCCTAAAGCGCAATGAAGCCGCCGCTGCGTTGTTCTACTCTCAGCCAGGCCCAAAAATGATTTGGCAGTTTGGCGAATTAGGATACGATTATAGTATCAATCGCTGTGGCAATGGCACCATAAACAGTACCTGTAGAACCGACGCTAAACCTATTAAATGGGATTATTTGCTCGACCCCAATCGCTATCATTTGTACCAGGTTTTTGGAGCGATGCAATTACTTCATGCCAACCCCGAATTTAGAACTTCTAATTACGAATGGAATACGAGCACCATGGTGAAAAATGCAAAAGTAACTGGAACCAACTTAAAGGTAACTACACTTTGCAATTTCGATGTTGTTGCGCAGTCGGGTACACCAAATTTTCAGCAAACCGGATGGTGGTATGATTATTTCTCAGGCGATAGCATTTACGTTAATAACATGGCCATTTCTTACTTATTTCAGCCCGGCGAATATCATGTTTACACCACTCCGCGGGTAGCTTTGCCTTCCTGGATAACCGCCAAGCCGGCCGGAAACGGAATGACTCCCCAAATTTCAAACACGAATAATCGTATGAAGCTATATCCTAATCCTGCCCAACATTTAATTACATTAATGGTAACGGATGGTGGCATTTCAACCCTCCATATTAAAGATATTACAGGCAAAGTCCTCTGTCAAAAAGCGAACGACTTTTCTGTGAATAATACATATCACTTCCCGTATTTAAATCTAGCTTCTGGATTGTACTTCGTTGAACTGGAGTCGGCCGGTAATCATTGGATTGAAAAATTAATCATAGAATAATATGAGTCAACACGTCCAACTCAGAAATGGGATTACTTTAAATACGGTCCTCTTTTGATTCGTTCGCTAACATCGTTTCGTTTTGTATTCGCCTTGATGGTTTTCTTGTCGCATACTTCCTTTGTTACGCAAGAAGGATCTTGGTTTTTAGACTATAAAGTATGGCTTAAGCAAGGATTTATTGGTGTAAACTTCTTCTTTATTCTCAGTGGATTTATTCTTTCCTACAACTATTACGACAAATTTTCGACGTTACACTACCCTTCCATCGTACGATTCTATTGGAAGCGATTTTTAAAAATATATCCTTCCACCTGGGTAATGCTTTTGTTGTCGTTTTATTTTGCACAGGAGTTATGGACTAACAGAAATTACATTTCGATTCTTCTTTCCAATTTTTTATTGGTTCAAGCCTGGGTGCCCAATAATGGGTATCAGTGGTTTTTAAACCCACCGGCATGGAGTTTATCAGTTGAAATATTTTTTTATTTTTTATTTCCTTTTTTAATTGCCTCTCTTCATAAAGTAAAATGGACCACCGGAATTATTATTGTTTTAGGGTTCATTTTGGTGCAAGGTGTTGCCATTTGGTTTTTAGACGACCCATCCATAGCTAAATTTTGGTTCTATTTATTTCCGTTATCTAATTTGGCATTGTTTTTATGTGGCATCGGTTTATATATAATGTATAAAGGCATCCCGCTACATCACTCCATCATGCGAGGCACCGCCTTGGAGATCGTAGCCATTTTTGTTGTAATAGGTTGTGTGGCATGGCATCAACAAGTGCCTGAAAACTTCCGATTTGTAATATACTATTTACCAAGTGCCGCCGCTCTCATTTTTGTGTTTAGCTTCGAACAAGGAATGATATCAAAATTTCTTGGAAACCGGGTCTTCGTTTATTTAGGAAATATTAGTTTTCAATTTTACTTGCTACATTTCTTAGCGATTTGGTTTTGGTGTAAAGTCGACTATCTATATATTCAGGGGCTTTCGCAGAATCTTATTGTTTTACTGAGTTTTTCCAGTACGCTCATCGGGGCCGTTATAATGTATCATGCCATAGAACTTCCAGCGCAGAAAATGAAGCGATGAAAATGCATCCTATTCGTTGGACACCATCGTTTGATGGTCGTCACAAGCAATGAGAAAAGCAGTTTTTCGTAGGTGATACCATCACCATTTTTGTGCTTCTTTCGAGCCAGAAGAAACGATTATAAGGTGTAAAACGTTTTCTTTCTATTTTTTTTTGTTATATTTGAAGAAATATACGTATTTGCATACGTGCACCTTTAACTAAAAAAGGAAATATGATTAAGAAAATTACGCTATTGTTTTTTGTTGCTTTAACTGTAAATGCTTGGTCGCAACAGGATGGATACCAAACACATTTTCAATTCAATGAAGTGTCATTTAATCCTTCCTATGCAGGCAAGGTGAAAGATAAAATGTGCGTGAGCTTATTGGTTCACGAGCAGTATGCAGGTTTTATGAGTGATTTAATTCAAAACGAAGCCGGCACGGATAAAGTGGCGCCTTACAAAATTAAGGCCTCTACTCAATATTTGAATCTTTCGGCTAGATTATTTGAAAAATGGGGCGTTGCCGTTAATTTAATCAACGATAAAATTGGGCCTCAATCTTTTATTTTACCGAAACTAAGTTTGGCGTATTATAAGTCGTTTCAAAATACGAGCGAATTATCTTTTGGATTGTATTATGGTCAAATGCAGAAGTCGTTAGATGGTACAAAGCTTAGAGCACTATCTGTTTTGCAGAATCCTTCGGTAATCGACCCTTCTGTGCCTTCGATGCTTATTACCAGTAAGTCGATGAATGATTTAGGTGTGGGAGCTCATTATTATAACCCGCTATTAAATGATCTAAATGTAGGAATATCGGCTGTTCACTTATTAGAAGCCAATGTTTTCGACAAGTCGGGAGGATTCGTTCCTAATTTCTCATCGATTACCATGCACTACTACGCTAATGCAGGTATGAATTTCATGATCGGTACCGGGGGCTTAGTTATTCAACCTAACATTTTAGTCAAATACAAAAGCACCGTGCAAATTGATATTAATGCCCTGGCCATACTAAATCAACAATTTTATGGCGGATTATCATACCGACAAGGCGATAATATCAATTTAATGATTGGTTTTATGCAAGGCGATTTTAAAGTGGGATATGCCTTCGATTTTGTGGTAAATGGTCTGAAACCAGGAAGTCGTACCACACATGAGCTATTTGTTCAATATTGTAAAAGCATCGTAATTACAGCCAAGCCAACGAAGTATATGCTAGATCCTCGTCACCTGAAAGACACGCAGCACTAAGTTTTATGGTCGTGAGATTCGATGGTGGATTTCATGAGAAAGGCACTGATGGTGCAAGGAAATTAAAAATAAATAAAAACGTAAACAATAAAAAACAAAAAGTTTCGTTTAAGTAATTAAATACTAGAATTTGAGAAAAACAAAAACTATTGTGGTAAGTGGAATTAAATATGTTTTTAATCAAAACTTGTTTAATTGAGTAATATTTTTAAATTTGCAATCTATAATTAGTATGACTATGCGTAAAAGTTTTCAATTTCTGTATGTTTTGGTTATGGCAATCATTGTATTGGCTGGATGTACGGGTGGCGATAATGGTGAGTTATACGGTGTTCCCAACCGCCCTATATGGACTCATCCTCAGCCCTTTGGAATGATTTATGTTCCAACCGGGACGTACCACATGGGTCAAAGCGACCAGGAAGTGGGCTCGCATCAAATCCATAAAAACAAACAAGTATCAATCCCGGCATTTTATATGGATGATACCGAGATGTCGAATAATGAATACCGTCAGTTTGTAAATTATGTTTCCGATTCGATTTTCAGAGAAAACCTATCTCAGAGTATTGAAACGATGAAAACACAGATTGGGGAGGAGCCGGCTTTGGATGATCAATATTCCATTCTTAACTACCGGGAGAAATTTGATCCTGAATCACAAGAATCCATCGATGCGAGTCAAGCGATGCTTTATAAACCAGGCGAACGTTTTATGCACCGCCGTCAGGTGGATGTACGTAATTTGATTTACAAGTATGAAATATTCGATTTCCAGGCTGCTGCTCATTCTGCTAAAGTACAGAGCACCGAAGATTTAAAAACAGCGCATAGCAATGAAGATCACTCTCATTTTATTAAGAAATATAAAGTACAAGTATATCCCGACACCTTAGTTTTCGTTCGTGATTTTGCATATTCTTATAACGAGCCCATGACGGAGGACTATTTCTGGCATCCAAATTATGATGACTATCCAGTGGTAGGGGTAAATTGGAATCAAGCGAATGCTTTTTGTTGGTGGAGAACTCGTCACATGAATGATTGGGCCATGTCGGTTGGTGATTTAGAGCGCACCCAGTTTCTATTGCCTACCGAATCGCAGTGGGAGTATGCCGCCAGAGGTGGACGTGATGAGAATATGTTCCCTTGGGGAGGTCCTTATATACGTAATACCAAAGGTTGCTATTTGGCTAACTTCAAACCAGGGCGCGGTAACTATATCGCCGATGGTGGGTTTTATCCTGTAAAAATTTATTCTTATTTCCCTAATGACTACGGCCTGTATAATATGGCGGGCAACGTTTCCGAATGGACATCTTCTGCCTATCTTGAATCGTCGGTTGCTGTGGTTGACGATTTGAGCCCTGATTATAAGTACCAAGCTAAAGATGATGAACCGGAAACCTTTAAACGTAAAGTAATACGTGGTGGCAGCTGGAAAGACGTAGGCTATTACCTGGAATGCGGCAGTCGCTTATATGAGTATCAGGATACCTGTAAATCTTTTGTCGGATTTCGTTGTGTACAACCATATATGGGACGCTCAAACAAGGACAAAAAATAAGTTCTCACCGAATTTTTATTTTATTAATACACTAATTTAACCATAATTCTAACCTAATTTATCAATTTATTTTTAACTATTCACACACATGAAAAAGAGTTTTTTTGAAAGCAAAGGTGCTAAGCGTTTTTTGTCAATGACTTACGGATTAGGTGCCGCTGTCGTAATTTTAGGAGCCATGTTTAAAATTTTGCACTTAAAATTTGCAAATGAAATGTTGACGATTGGATTAACTACAGAGGCGATTATTTTTGCAATCTCTGCTTTTGAACCACCACATCAGGATATTGATTGGAGTTTGGTTTATCCTGAATTAGCTGGAGAAGAAGGCGAAGCTGGAAAGAAAAAAGGTTCGGTGTCGGCTCAATTGGATAAGATGCTTATCGATGCAAAAGTTACACCTGATCTAATTGGCACTTTAGGCGTAGGCTTAAAATCATTAAGCGAAAACGTACATAATATGTCAAGTCTTTCCAATGCTGCTGCTAACACCTCTGCCTATTCGGAGAATGTTCAGAAGGCTTCAAAAAACATCGAAGGATTAAGTACTTCTTATGTTAAAGCAACGGAGGCTATGAATGCCATGTCGGCTTCTTCGGAGAATTCAAAACAATATGCCGAACAGGTAACAAAAGTAACAAAAAATCTTGCGGCCTTAAATACGCTATATGAAGTTGAATTACAGAATACCGATTCTCATATCAAAAACATGAGTACCTTCTATAATAAGTTAGGTAATGTTTTGGGTAATCTTTCGAATGCAGAAGCACATTCAGCAGGCGTTAAAGAGGAAATTGGCAAATTGGCTAAAAACCTTACGAATTTGAACAACGTTTATGGAAATATGTTAAACGCGATGTCGGTTGGTCGTCCATCGTAATATTTTATACGTAAGATAAAGTAGTTACATTGACTTTTTAGTGACTTTAAAATTATAAACAATCGTAATCAAAATATAAAAAATGGCATCAGGTAAAATTACAACACGTCAGAAGATGATCAATATGATGTATCTCGTATTGACTGCGATGTTGGCGTTAAACGTGTCTTCCGAGATTTTAAAAGCTTTCTATAAGTTTGAAGTATCGATGGAAAGTGCGGGAAAGAATTTGGATCAAGCGAATTTGAAACTCCTTGCTGCAATGGATAAGGAAGTAGAGAAGCAAGGAGATAAAGCCAAGCCATTTGCTGAGAAGGCGCATAAAGCAAAAGCAATGGCGGATAGCTTTGTTTTATATATTGATGAGTTAAAGGGTATTTTACTCCTTGAGGATTCAAAAGATGGTAAAAATCCAAGGGAAGTGGATAGCCAGTTAGTTGCAGCTAAAGATATGGAAAGAGCCGTTCAATATTTCTTGGAAAACAAAGGTTCAGGAGGTGAAAAAGATTTGAAAGGGAAGGAGCTCATGGCTAAAATAAATGATACTCGCGACCGGCTTTTGGAATTAACTAGGGATAGTGCTGGAATCCTGGCACCGATCGTATCCGATTTGCGCTGCGATCAACCACCCCCAAATAAAGAAGGACAACAACTAAGCTGGTTGGAGGAGACTTTCAACTCATTGCCTTTAGCAGCGGCCTTTGCCAATCTAACCAAATATCAAAACGATGCAAAGAAAACGGAGACTGATGTAATTAATTATTTGTCGACTCAAATTAACGCTACCGATTTTAAATTCGATGCGTTGGTAACCACCATTAATGCGGCTTCTGCTTCGGTATCTTCGGGTAGCGAGTATACGGCTGATATTATTCTTACAGCCTATAATTCAAAGCAAAGAAACGACGTATATGTAGATGGCGTAAAAATAGAAGTGGTTGATGGGAAGGCAACGTATAAGGTACGTGCCAATGGTGAGGGCAAAAAAACCTATAAGGCT
>CANNQU010000019.1 GCA_947507965.1 Bacteroidota bacterium | reverse complement strand
TTGTCATCCAGACGAAGGAAGGATCTATTGTATTTCATCTTAAAAAACTTCTATCCAAGATTAATGGCAGAGACAAGGGTTTCTTTGTTCTTACTTGACCAGCATTGGAAATTAAGCTTAACCCAGCACATCAAATTCGGAATAACCCAGTACCTGACGCTTTGGTGTAGAATAAAAATCGACTTCACAAAAGAAATAGATATCAATTTTTGATATTATAATTTTTGGATTTTACGATACTGTATAACGCCATCTTCAGTTTCTATGGAGAGCATATATAACCCTGCAGGTAATGCTTCTAGGTTAATACGAGTCGTTGTGTCTTGGAGTATCTTTAAACCATTGGTAGTGTATAATGCTATTGTTTTTATTGGAATTTCGGATACAATATTGACACCATTAGAAATCGGGTTCGGATAAATTAATAACGTCGTTTCCCCTGTATTGTTTACTCCAATTCCAACATGAACAATGCGTGTGCCATTGCATTGAATAACAATTTCGCCTTCACCATTGGTTATCATTTCAAGCGTTTTATTGATTCCCACCAATCGCCAGCTGATAAGGTTATTACCGGTAACAGAAATTGGGATGTAATGCGTATTGAGATGAATGGTATTTGCATTGTTTATATAAACAAGGATATGTTGTGAAAGAGGGTCTTCTATATAAAGGTTCGACGCTATGGCAGTGCTTACAATAATATCTTTTGCCGAAAAAATGCCGGGGTTGATTTCGTATCGATACGTTTGTGTTCCATTTCTCGAAAAAATCAATTTCACACTGTCATCCTCTAATTTGCAATAAACGGCATCGGAAGAACCGGTTATTTTCGACTCTGTTTCATTTAGTAAGCTAAAATATTCTTTCCGTTTTCCATTTCTAACGGTAATTAAATTAGGTGAGTTCTCTATGGTGTCTGTCAATATGGTGTATGGATAAAGAACTGCGCCTATTGAAAGATTAAGTTTGTTGTTTACATCAACCATAAGGGCGGTATGACTTTCCGGCTGATTATAAGAGAGTTCATGGATATTGGTAATTTTTCTAAAGTTTGGGTTAGCCTCTTTGGCAATGATATTGGCTTGCAAGGTAACATCGTTTTTTCTCCATGTACAAAATCCATTTTGCGTGCTATCAACAAAATAACCCAGGCTGTCATTTCCGTTTTCCAAGCCGTAGCCATGCAACTGCCAGGTATAGGTTCTAATAGCATTAGAGGAAGCAAAATCCCATAAGGCAAAGTATCTTTTATTCAGCATCATGGCACATCTCACGATATTGGTATTATTATAATTGGTATGTGTTTCCGAATACTCAAAACTTGGCGTCGTAAAAGCATTAAAGATCGTTACATCAGCCCCTCCGCTGTTTCCTGGTGCCCCGCAGGTAGTGCCCTGCCCATCAACCAAAAGCATATTATGATTACTTGCCTGGCCTACACTACTGCGCTGATTGTATTGAATATATCCGGCATCAAGAGCTACTAATTGCCCTTTACTATGGATGATAAAACTCATCTCGTCGGCTTGATTATGCCCTCCACCTTCCAGGCGTGGAATACCGCTTTCGGCTGTGATATGCATATAATTTGCAGCACTATCCCATCCACTTCTAAATACAATATCACCGGCATCTTTCAAAAACTGGGTAGGTGATTCATTAAAAGTAGTATTGTATTGAGTATAATTTAATCCCAAGAAGTTAACTTTATAATCATCCGCGCCATACAACGAATTGATAAAACTATTACTTTGATATTTACTCATCTTGTCATAGAAATTTCGAGTGTAATATTTACGTCGGCCGGTAAGTGCCAGTTGGGTGTTATACACATCCTGGTAGGTATCGTCTATGGCGGGTACTCGGCCATCAGGCATGCGAATAAGATAGAGCCAGTCGAATAATGTGTTGTAATCGGTATCATGCAGTGGCTGTACTATATTTTTAATATTAGTAGCATAGTTAGTATAAATATAATCATCATTCACATAATTATTGAGCCCAATAAAAAATGAATTGAGATGCTGCAGTGCGTATAAAAAATAGTATGGGCTCTCGGCATATCCGGAGAGTTTGCCTTTGATACTTTTATGGTTAACATCAAACCAAAAAAGGCTATCTGTACGTGCCAGCGCACAATACAGCCAGGCACTGGGTTGAAAGTTAAAATTGCTGCTTGTGGCATCGTTAATAACAATAGCACTAGTGCCTAAGGCGGCACACATGATGAGTGCAAAATTATTTTTATTGAAGGTCCAAAACGAATTTCCGAGTAAACTTCGATGGCATTCTTTATATAAGTTTCCGGTAAACAACTGCAAGTTTGCCTTTGCCGTAAGAAGTAAACTATCTTTCACCAGAGCACCTTTCAAACCATCGTAGGCCAAGGCGTAATTGATGATTTCTTTGCTTCGCCATTGCCAGCTATCATAGGCGGTAAGATTGGAAAAGGTAATCGAATCTACTCCATAATTCATGTTGTTAAGCAAGGTAAGAGCTCTTTTTAGCAAGGTATCTCTCTCGTTGCTTGGCGTAGTGATCAGGTTATTGCCGGAAATTTTTTTATTAATCAAATACGCAAAGGCCGCATTTTTGCAATGAGTGCCTCGAGTCCTTCGGTCGATATCGGTTATATTTCCTGGCTGGATAATACTCAATCCATTGGAATAGACGCTACTATAGATGCTTTTTTGTGGCTCTAATAATAAATTATTTTGAATGCTGATGATACTATCCTGTTTACAAACTATTCGAGGATAGGAAGGATTGGAATTTGCTACAATCCAGGCACCTTGAGCTTGTATTGCAGAAACAAAAGACAATAAAAAAATAATCAACAGAACGATAATGTAGAATAATCTTTTCATGTTACCCATGCTGAAATGCTAATTATGAAGGCAAATTACCATAAATGTAGCAAGATAACGGTAAATGGAAAAAGTTAGTTTAAAGGATAGCGAAAAAGCTTTTAATAAAAATTATATTCGCGCCTATTATGCGTCAAACACAGATTACCTTCAATATTGGTCTCGATGAAGAGAATGTACCTTTTTCCATTGACTGGGATGCCACCGACTCCGGTACTGAGCGAAAAGCAGCCAAAGCAATTATGTTAAGCATGTGGGACCCCGAGGAGAAAGGAGCACTCAGAATAGACTTATGGACAAAAGAAATGTCGGTTGAAGAGATGAATCATTTTTTTTATCAAACCCTGATGACCTTTGCCGACACGTATGAACGTGCAACAAATAATAAAGAAATATCGGTAGCCATGAAGGAGTTCACCATTGGTATGGGAAAAAAGACGAAGGTGATTAAATAGCCCCGTTTTTATACCTCAAATTTTATACCTTGCGATAAAGGTAATGTAATGCCATAGTTGATGGTGTTGGTTTGTCGGCGCATATACGCTTTCCAGCTATCACTGCCGCTTTCGCGCCCACCACCGGTTTCTTTCTCGCCTCCAAAGGCCCCTCCTATTTCGGCACCACTGGTGCCAATATTTACATTGGCAATACCACAGTCGCTGCCATTAACGCTTAAAAATAATTCGCTCTCGCGCATGGAACCGGTAAAAACCGAAGAACTTAAACCCTGACGTACCCCATTTTGCAGCGCTATAGCTTCCTCCATCGTTTTGTATTTCATAAGATATAGGATTGGAGCAAAAGTTTCGTCCTGCACAATTTGGTATGTATTTTTTGCTTCGATGATACATGGTTTAACATAGCATCCGCTTTCATAGCCTTTACCAATAAGCACCTCCCCTCCTATTAAAACCTTCCCTCCTTCTTGTTTGGCTTTTTCAATGGCATTGGTAAAGTTTTCCACGGCGGCGGCATCAATTAATGGACCAACCAAAACTCCTTCATTCAAAGGGTTACCAATGGCAATATTAGGATAGGTTTTCACTAATTTTGCAACCAATTCATCGTATTTACTTTCATGAATGATTAAACGTCTGGTAGTGGTACAACGTTGTCCGGCGGTACCCACAGCGCCAAAAATCACAGCACGAAGGGCCATTTCCATATCGGCATGCTCGCTAATGATGATGGCATTATTACCACCTAACTCCAGTAAACTTTTGCCTAAACGGGCACCTACCGCAGCTCCAACCTTTTTACCCATACGTACACTTCCGGTGGCAGAAACCAAGGCTACGCGTTCATCGTGGCTCATTAATTCGCCTACACGATAATCGCCAATAATTAAATTAAAAATCCCCTCCGGTAAATTATTTTGTTTTAATACCGAATGAAGTAATTTTTGACAAGCCACCGCCGTTAAGGGTGTTTTTTCTGAAGGCTTCCAGATGCATACATCTCCACAAACAGCCGCCAGCATAGCGTTCCAACTCCATACGGCCACAGGGAAATTAAATGCCGAAATAATACCAACGATACCTAATGGATGCCACTGTTCATACATGCGATGGTTTGGACGTTCGCTATGCATGCTCAATCCATATAGTTGCCTCGACAAACCAACGGCAAAATCACAGATATCGATCATTTCCTGAACTTCCCCCAACCCTTCTTGAAGTAACTTTCCCATTTCATAGCTCACTAGTTTCCCTAACGATTCTTTATTGGCACGTAATACATCACCATATTGGCGAATGATTTCACCTCTTTTCGGGGCCGGTATGGATCGCCATACAAGAAATGCTTCTTGAGCCTTAATTATAAGGACGTTATAGTCGTCGGCAGTGGCTATTTTTACGATTGCTATCCGTTTCCCATCTACCGGAGAAACGATTTCCTTAACTTCATTATTATTTGTTGAAATCCAGTTGCAACCAGTACTTGCAGCTTCATTCAGACGACCAATCCCTAATTTATTTAAAATGTCTTGCATAAAATACGATTTGAAATGCGAAGGTAGATATTTAAAGGATAAGTTAAAAAAAGGTTTCCAAAAGGCCAACGATATTAATGCCTATTAATCCTATTAAAAGCTCGTACGGAGAGTACCAGCGAAATGTCAGCTCGGGTATTTAGCCTTATACCACGAAATACAAAATAAGAAAAGCTACCAAAGAAAGGAAGTGATTTATAACTAATAAATGCATTCGGTTGATTTGATAACGCCTCACGTATTCCAATGGCGGCCCATGCAAAATAGGAAACACAGGCAGCAGAAAGACAGAGATAGCTTTGCATTTTTTGTTTTTTAAACAGCATAAATGGGGCTAAGGTTCTTGAATCATGAAGGAGGTAATTTGCTATATTTCTCCCTCCAAGTCCTATTTTTCTGTATTTCTTCTGCCCATTGGTTACATACCAAATTGGAGTAAATGCTAATCTAGTTATTCCGATATGATCTTCTGAAATTTTACGGCTTAGTATTCGATGTTTCGCTTTTCCAATAGTTAAATAAGTGGAAGAAGAATCATACTGAGAAAAAGATGGTAGAACGGCAGAGGCCAATAAAAAAAGTAAAACTAATTTCATGTTTTTCAAAACGAAGATAAGATTTATTTCAATTCCAGCGTTTTCATCCTTTACTTAACGAATAATTGCAATTCGCATCCTATTCTATGTGTAAATTTACCGCCGAATGAAAAAATTATTTTTGCTCCTATTATTCTTGTATTCACAAGGTGTATCGGCTCAACGACCGGAAGGTGGAATGCCCGATACGGCCATATTAAACCGGCTGCCTAAGATTGGAAAAATTACCGGAACGGTAAAAGATGGGGCTACAAAAAAAGTGGTTGACTATGCTTCTGTGGCTTTACTTAAAGTGGGCGACAGTAGTATTATAACCGGTGTTATAACCAATGATCGTGGTGAATTTATCATGGAAAAGCTGCCGATGGGTCGTTTTATCTTGGTGATTACCTCTGTAGGGTATAAAAAGTTCTATAGTAAACCACTTCTACTTACTCCACGTAACCCGGACATCATTGCCGGTGATTTAAATGTATTGCCATCCTCCAAACAAATGAATGAGGTAGAGGTAAGTGCTGATAAGCAGACCCTCTTAAATACAATTGACAAACGAGTTATTGAAGTTGGAAAAAGTCTCATCAATGTTGGCGGCACGGCAACAGAAGTGTTGCAAAATGTACCGGGAGTAACCGTAGATATTGATGGCAACGTAAGCTTAAGAGGTAATTCCAATGTAACGGTACTTATTGATGGAAAGCCATCGGCTATCACAGGAAGTAGCAGGGCTGCAATACTTCAGCAGCTACCAGCGGGAAGCATCGATCGAATAGAAATAATTACAAACCCAGGGGCGAAATATGATGCCGACGGCATGTCGGGGATTATTAATATTATCACGAAGAAAGATAAAATGCAAGGTTTTAATATTAATACGACATTGGGAATTGGAACGCATGAAAAATACAATGCCTCGATAGGTATCAATTATCGAGTAAGCAAAATAAATTGGTACGGAAATTATAACTACCGAGGTGAGGCACGCAATGGAGAAGGACATAGCGAACGCAAAAACGAATACACGATCAATGGGAAGGATACCGTATATTACATCAACAATATTACTTCCAGCATGAATAATTCCTTTTCTCATGTGGTGAAACTGGGTGCCGATTGGTACCTTAACAATACGAATACATTGGGGTTCTATACCACTATAAATGCACGAAAAGAAAGGAGCTCGAGTGATATTCAATATCTATTTAATAATGCTTTTGGAGATACCAACCTGAAAACATTTCGCCAATCGGTTTCAGACGAAAAAAACAACTCAACCGATTTTTCGTTAGACTATAAACATACCTTCATCAACCGACAGGAGCTAACGGCATCGTCGGTATTAAGTGTTTCAAAGCGCATTAACGCAACCGAGTATTTGAATTATAATGGAAATATTTATGATGATATTTTAGGTAACTTGTTTTTATCCCAATATAATAACACCGATGCCGATTACAAGGTACTAACCTCACAGGCAGACTTCGCCATGCCCATAAAAGAAAATGGGAAATTGGAGACCGGAATTAAAAGCATCAATCGTTACATCATTAATTATGTTGATGCATCGAATTATAACACATTAAAAAACATTTTAGAAAACGACACTTTTTTGACACAACATTACAACTATGAAGAACATATTCAATCGGCATATATTCAATATTCGGGGAGCATAAATAAAATTACGTACCAATTCGGAATGCGAGGCGAAATTGCCTCGATAGAAGGCCAATCGTTACTTTCAAATATTCCCTTTCGTTATCAATACCCTGGCTTGTATCCTAGCGCTCTGGGTAAATATACGTTCAGGAAAACAAATGACTTTCAACTATCCTACAGCCGCCGTGTAAATCGTCCGGAAGTACGAGCATTACTACCGATAAAAAACTATGAAGATGCCTATAATTATATGATAGGCAATCCTGAATTAAAACCGGAAAGCATTAATTCATTTGAATTTTCCTATTATAAAACGATAAAACAACAATCGATAGGAACCACCTTTTATTACCGTCACACACTTAATTTGATTACCCGTTTGCGTACGTTGGATACTTTAAATGGTATTGCTACCACCACACATCGAAATTTTAGTACCAGCGATAATACAGGATTGGAAATAGTAATTAAAAACACCATTCGAAAGGCCATTCAGATAACCACCAGTGCCAACGTTTATCAAAACATCGTTAATGGTTCAAATATTGATGCAACGCTGCAATCATCTGCAATTAATTGGAATGTACGTACCATGATTGCCGGAAGACTATCCAAAACCCTTTCATTTCAATTGTCGGGAATGTATATGGCGCCGATAACGTTACCGCAAGGAAAATTTCAGGGCATGAGTGGCGTCGATTTGGGCGGGAAATATGATTTTTGGGGAACCCATGCCTCCATTACCTTGAATGTAAGCGATGTATTTAATAGTCGGCATTTTGAGTTGTATAATTTTGGAGATGGCTTTACCTCCACCAATTACCGTAAACGTGAAACCAGAATTGTCATGCTGGCATTCACTTACCGTTTTGGCAATACAGAAACTACGCCACGAAAAAAGAACAAACAAGATCAAGGAGAACAACGAATGGAGGAGTTTTAAGCTCTTGGTATAAAATTTCGGAAAGAAGGTAATCGGCTACATGTTATTATCTAATTTGAATTTTGTAAATTCGTAAGCTTTAAAATTATAAATGAAAGTATCTAACGAAACCAAAGTAGGCGTATTAACAGTAGTAGCCATTGTATGTTTAATTCTTGGATTTAACCTATTAAAAGGTAAAAATCTTTTCACCCCAACGCATGTATACTATACGAAGATGAATTATAATCCCGGTATTGCTGTATCTACAGCCATTGACTTGGATGGGTTTAAGGTAGGCAGCGTTACCAATATTGAAATGACCCAAGGGGTGCAGTCGGAAGTAATTATAGAATTCACCGTCAATAAGAAGTTTAAAATTAGCAAAGATGCCGTCATCTCCTCGTATTCTACAGGGATTTTAGGTGGCAATGCATTGAAAATATATAATGGCGATATAAACGGCCCACTCAGTAAGAACCGCGACACCTTAGCCTCGAAAATTGAACTCGGCATGGTGGAGAACCTAACCCCTACCTTAGCCAAAATCAAAGAAAGCTTAACCAGCTTTTTAAATAAGCTCGACAGCACGTTTACCAAGGATGCACAGAAAGATTTAAGTGTTGTAATTTCAAATCTAAAAGATATAACCGAAAATGTGAAGACGCTTACGGTAAAAACAAACGATGTTGTATCAAAGGAAGGGATAACACTAGATGCAACATTAAAAAATGCTGAATCGATTACCTCCAATATCAAAAACAATAATGATGACATCACCGCATCGATAAAAAACTTAAAAAAATCGACCGATCAATTAGCTCAAGCCGATTTAAAAAACACGATTGAGGAGGCAAAAAAAACCATTGAAGAGTTGAAAAAATTAATTGCACAAATTAATTCCGGACAAGGTAGTTTAGGAATGCTTGCAACCGACAAGAAACTATACGAGAGTTTACTTAGTGCTAGCACCAATCTCGATGCCATTTTAAAAGAACTTCAGAAAAACCCAGGCAAATACGTGCCATTCAAAAAAAACAAGAAGTAATTATTGCATAATACGAACTACATGAAAAAACCGCAACAGTCTTTTACAGAAATGAATGAGTTAGTATTACCCAACGATACGAATACTCTTGGCAATCTGATGGGCGGACGACTTCTTCACTGGATGGATATTGTAAGTGCGATTTCGGCACAGAAGCATAGCAATCGAGTGGTGGTTACGGTAAGTGTCGACTTTGTTTCTTTTTCAGAATCCATCAAACTTGGCGATGTGGTAACACTCAGAGCCAAAGTTACAAGAGCCTTTAAAACCAGTATGGAAGTATCCATTGAGGTGTATGCCGAAAACATTCCGGAGGGCACGCGTAAAAAATGTAACGAAGCCTTCTATACTTTCGTTGCCGTGGATGGCAACAACCGCCCCATTCCGGTATATGAAATTAGCCCTGAAACAGAGGAAGAACAATTATTATATGAATCGGCCATGCGTCGTCGACAGGTACGCCTCATACAAGCAAAACGGCTAAAGCCAAGTGAAGCACCGGAGTTGAAAGACTTTTTTGGATTCTAAGAATGTTTAAAACATGGTTACCTACTAAATGAATACGCTAGCATGACCAACACGCTTACAAATTATAATTTCATTCTCAAACTCCGCAGTATCACCGGCGATTTTGAATCTGCTAAAATAAAACATGGGTTGTTGGCCATGGGATATTCGGTTCAATTAGTACCGATATCTAATGGCGTGGCATTCTTCAATAATGGAGTATCGACGCGTTTATTACAACTACAATATACGTCCAAAGGAATTGATTTAATATTACCCCCATTTTCATGTATTGATGACTGGGAGCTACTACGAGATTGGCTCCTGGTATTTTTTACTTTCCATACGGCCGTAATGATTGCAGAAAACGACCTCGTAGAGGATGTGGAAGCATTTTTCGATTCGGCAAAAGTGGGGATTCAACAAACACGGTTTGAAAACCTTTTGAATCAATCGATGCGCAGCGATGAAACATTACATTTTTACGGAATTCATCGGGCGTTTTATGCCGGAATCAAAATATTTGAACGCATACGAGAACAACCGGACACCGAGAAACTCACCTATTTCTATGCCTTAATAAGAAAAAGTCAATACACGGCGTTGAATGCCGAGAATTGCTTAGTAGAAAAAATAAGTGAAAAATTGAGTACGACCTTCAGCTTATTAAACAACCAATGCAGTACTGTTTTACAACCAGCAGATATGCTTAAGATTCAAGAGAACACAAAAGAATCTTTTTTTATTTCTTACACTTCAATCGACAAGCTGCTACGACACGGGTGGATATACCTTGATGAAAAACAAATTTATATTCCGGAAATGACGGCAACGGAATGGAAAAACTTTTGCCATCAAGCCCGAGAAATCAGCATTAATACTGAATTATTTTCTAAATATGTAGATGGTGATAAAGAGGATGAATGACATTTCTAATTTTCAATACAAAAAGAATATATTTGCCCTAAAAGAACACGGTATCAATCATGGAAGACATTAAAACTAAAATACTCTTGGTGGAGGATGATAAGAATCTTGGATTTGTAATAAAAGATAATCTAGAACAACATGGATACGACGTTACATTGTGTGAAGACGGCGAAATTGCATGGAAAACATTTAATAAGAAATCGTATGATGTTTGTTTATTAGATGTGATGTTGCCGAAGAAAGATGGATTCTCTTTAGCAGAGGAAATAAGAAAGAAAAACGAGCAAGTTCCCATCATTTTTACATCCGCTAAAAGCCTGAAAGAAGACAAATTGCAAGGATTTAAATCGGGGGGAGATGATTATCTAACGAAACCTTTCAGCATAGAAGAATTGGAAGCCCGGATTGAAGTGTTTTTAAAACGTTCGACCACAGGAAAAATAAAGACCAATAATATTTTAGAACTTGGATTATACACCTTAGATTATAATCGACTGATGCTAAAACATCCTACCGCATTAGAACAGAAACTCACGCAGAAAGAAGCGGACTTGCTTCGCACCTTTGCCATTCATCTCGACAAGACCTTAAAGCGTGATGAATTATTAAATTCGATTTGGGGCGACGACGATTATTTTATGGGAAGAAGCATGGATGTATTTATAAGTAAAATTCGAAAATATTTAAAAGATGATCCCCGCTTGGAAATTGTAAACGTTCACGGCGTTGGATTCAAATTAGTTCTTCACACGTAATTTCAAAGGTAATTGACAACAGCTAATTGAATATTAAAAATTAAAATCAATGAATCCAGAAACACCCGAATTTCATCGCACATTAAAACAAGATACATTCACCCATCCCGATTTTTATTTGATGGACGAATTATTTACCGATGAACAGAAGTTGGTTCGCGATACCGTTCGCGATTTTGTAAAACGCGACATCTCTCCTATCATAGAAGATGCTTGTCAACAATCGAAATTTCCGCAATATCTGGTAAAGAAATTAGCTGAGATGGGCTGTTTTGGGCCACAACTTCCTTCAAAGTATGGTTGTGGTGGAATGGATTACACAACCTATGGCCTCATCATGCAAGAGCTGGAACGTTGCGATAGTGGCATTCGTAGCACCGCATCGGTGCAAGGTAGTTTGGTCATGTATCCAATCTATTTGTTTGGTAGTGAAGAGCAGAAAATAAAGTACCTCCCCAAATTAGCGAACGGCGAATTGCTCGGTTGTTTTGGATTAACGGAACCCGATTATGGCAGTGATCCCGGTGGAATGAAGTCGAACTTCAAAGATATGGGCGATCATTATTTATTGAATGGATCAAAGATGTGGATTAGCAATGCCCCCTTTGCCGATTTAGCCATTGTATGGGCGAAAGATGAAGAAGGTAAAATTTGCGGATTGATATTAGAACGGGGTATGGAAGGATTCACCACTCCTGAAACTCATGGCAAATGGAGCTTAAGAGCAAGTGCCACGGGCGAATTAGTATTCGATAATGTAAAAGTACCCAAAGAAAATATGCTCCCTGGTGTAAAAGGTTTACGAGGCCCTTTGAGTTGCTTGAACAGTGCCCGATATGGCATAAGCTGGGGTGCCATTGGTGCTGCGATGGATTGTTATGAGAGTGCCTTGAAATATTCGAAAGAACGGATTATGTTTGGTAAACCGATAGCACGTTTTCAATTACAACAAAAAAAGTTAGCCGAGATGCTTACCGAAATAACCAAAGCCCAATTAGTTTGTTGGCGCCTAGGGAAATTAATGGATGAAGGCCGTGCCACCCCAGCACAGATATCATTAGCCAAAAGAAACAATGTAGATATGGCTCTTACCATTGCCCGGGAGGCGCGTCAAATACACGGAGGAATGGGTATTACAGGAGAATACCCGATTATGCGCCACATGATGAACCTTGAGAGTGTAATAACCTACGAAGGCACACATGATGTTCATCTGCTTATTTTAGGATTGGAGATTACCGGAGAGAATGCATTTAATTAACGAATCAAGCATATATTAATTCCGATTTAAACCTCGTTATTTCATCATTCATTACGATTTTTTTTTATTGACAATATCAATCCATGCAGTACAAATTATTTGGGAATACCGGCCTTCGTGTGAGCGAGCTGGCCTTAGGCACCATGACTTTCGGCACCGACTGGGGCTATGGCGCAGATTATAATGATAGCAAAGATATTTTTGATTTTTACGCGAATGCTGACGGAAACTTTATTGATACCGCCAATTTATACACGAACGGAACTTCAGAGAAATATGTAGGTGAATTTATTGCTCGTGACAGAGATCATTTTGTTCTGTCAACAAAATACACCTTAAGAGATAGTAATGCTGAAGACCGTAAACGCGACCCTAACTACAGCGGCAATCACAGAAAGAATTTAATGCGAAGCGTTGAGGCAAGCTTAAAACGATTGAACACCGAATTCATCGATATCCTTTGGTTACATGCCTGGGATTTCCACACCCCCATAGAAGAAATAATGCGCGGCTTGAACGATTTAGTGACGAATGGCAAAGTAAATTATATCGGTATCAGCGACACACCGGCATGGATTGTTGCAGAAGCCAATACCTTGGCACATTTTAGAGGATGGAATGCTTTTGCTGGCTTACAAATTGAATACAGTTTAGTACAACGCAGCGCCGAACGCGATTTGTTGCCTATGGCAAAACATTTTGGAATGAGTGTTACCAACTGGTCGCCGTTGGGTGGAGGCGTGCTTAGTGGAAAATATTTAAAAAACGAATCGGGCCGGCTACCACTGGGTAGTGGGAAGCGAACAGAACGTAATTTATCCATTGCGGAAGTGGTGGTTAATGTTGCCAATGCCTATGGTTACAGTCCTTCACAAGTAGCTATAGCATTCACTCGAAGGAATAATATAAATACAATACCCATCATCGGTTCACGTACCTTAGCGCAAATTGAAGATTGTTTAGGTGCTGCAAAAATCGTATTGCCGGAAGCAGCAATCATTGAATTGGAAAGTGTAAGTAAAATAGAATTAGGTTTCCCTCATGAGTTCCTAAAATCGCAGAATGTGAAAGATATTGTCCTTGGAGTGAATGAAGAGAAGATTATTGGGAGGTAAATGCATTCAATTAATAAAAAAGCCGAGTAGGATTTCTACTCGGCTTTTTTTATTGTATTACTCGTTGACGTTATTCATCGTCTTCATCTTTCGATGACATCAACGCTTCAAATTCATCTTTACTTCCTACTACTAATCTTTCGTATTCACGTAGGCCAGTTCCTGCCGGAATTAAGTGTCCAACAATTACGTTTTCTTTTAATCCAAGCATATGGTCAACCTTACCGTAGATAGCAGCTTCGTTTAATACTTTCGTCGTTTCCTGGAACGATGCAGCACTCATCCAACTTTGTGTTCCTAAACTAGCACGGGTAATTCCTTGCAATAACGGTGAGGCGGTAGCCGGGTTTGCGTCACGGCTTTCTACCAGTTTTTTATCCGAACGTTTAAGTGAAGAATTTTCATCACGTAATTTACGTACGCTTACAATTTCTCCAACCTTTAAGGTGGTGCTATCGCCGAAATCGGTGACTACCTTCTTATCATAGATCCAATCGTTTTGTTCCATTAACAATAATCTGTCAACGGCATCATTTTGCAGGAATTGTGTATCTCCAGGATCCTCGATGGTCATTTTCTGCATCATCTGGCTCACAATAATTTCAATATGCTTATCATTAATAGTTACATTTTGCAAACGATAAACCTCTTGAATACCATTGGTGATATAGCGTTGCACAGCCAATGGGCCTTGAATACGCAAGATGTCCTGAGGTGTAATGGCACCATCACATAATGGCTCACCTGCTTTAATATAATCATTGTCCTGAACGAGAATATGTTTAGCTAATGGCACAAGATATTTTGTATGTTTTTCTCCATCTTTACTTACCACCATAATCTCTTTATTACCCCGCTTAATTCCGCCGTGGGTAACAATACCATCAATTTCACTTACCACTGCCGGATTCGAAGGGTTACGTGCTTCAAACAATTCCGTTACTCGAGGTAATCCTCCTGTAATATCTCTGTTTTTACCAGCAGAACGAGGTATTTTCACCAAGGTTTCACCACCGGAAACCATTACCCCATCAACGACTGCAATATGCGCCCCAACCGGGATATTATATTCTTTTATCACTTCTTCCTTCTTATTCATTATTTTTATAGAAGGAACCCTTGTCTTATCTTTTGTTTCAGAAATAACCATCTCACTAAACCCGGTATTTTCATCCGTTTCGGTTCGATAGTTAATATTCTCAGCAAAATTTTCAAACTTAACGCGGCCGTCAAATTCAGTAATAATTAAGGAGTTAAATGGATCCCATGAAAATAACGTCTCATTTTTTTCCACTTTCTGTCCGGTTTTCACTAGTAATGTTGAACCATAAGGCGAATTCACAGCCTGCATGATGTTTCCACTATTCTTATCGATGATACGAATTTCACCAGTTCTTCCTAAAACGATTTCGCTGGTAAGGCCATTTTTCTTCATCTTCACCACTTTCATATCATCCAACTCAATAGTGCCGGAAAATTTGGCCATTTGCATATTTTCTGAAGCAATTAAATTGGCCGCACCACCCGTGTGAAATGTACGTAATGTTAACTGCGTACCGGGTTCACCAATAGACTGTGCTGCAATTACACCAACGGCTTCACCTTTCTGAACCATTCGTCCGGAAGCCAAGTTACGACCATAACACTTCGAGCAAATACCCGACTTCGCTTCACAGGTAAGTACGGAGCGTATTTCCACCGATTCGATACCACCTGATTCAATCGCCAGAGCCACCTGCTCCGTTATTTCTTCACCAGCAGCAATTAATTGATCATTGCTTATCGGAGCAAAGATATCATGCAGTGATACGCGACCTAAAATACGGTCATATAATTTCTCTACAATATTTTCATCTTCTTTCAATGCTGAAACAGGCACTCCACGCAGTGTTCCACAATCAACATCGGTAACAATTACATCTTGCGCTACATCATGTAAGCGTCGGGTAAGATAACCAGCATCGGCCGTTTTTAACGCCGTATCGGCCAAACCTTTTCTTGCACCGTGAGTAGAGATGAAGTATTCCAATACCGTCAAACCTTCTTTTAAGCTTGATGTAATAGGATTCTCAATCATATCCTCACCGCTTTGCGAATTAGCCGAACTCTTTTGAGGTTTAGCCATCAATCCACGCATACCTGCCAACTGACGAATTTGTTCCTTGCTACCCCGAGCACCGCTATCCAACATCATAAACACCGGATTAAATCCTTTGTCATCATTTTTCAATTTAGTGTAAACGGCTTCCGAAACTCTATTATTGATACGAGTCCAAACGTCAATTACTTTTTGATAACGCTCTTTATTGGTAATGGAACCCATCGAATACTCTTCACCGATGGCATCTATTTCTGTTGTTGCTTGCTCCAGTAATAACTTCTTCTCCACTGGAATGGCCACATTCGCAACATTAAAAGATAATCCTCCTTTGAATGCATAGTGGTATCCTAATTCCTTGATGGCATCGAGGAATGAAGCGGTTTTATCCAAACCACATATTTTAATGATGTCGCCAATAATTTCACGTAATGATTTTTTGGTCAATAGTTCATTGATGAAACCAACATCTTCAGGAACCGCTTTATTGAAAATAACACGTCCTACCGAGGTGGTAATCCAGCCATATACCATACTTCCGTCTTTCTGACGTGTATTGCCTTTGATCCGTATTTCAGCGTTCAAACTTACCTTACCTTCATTGAAAGCAATAATCACTTCTTCTGCACCATAAAATGCTTTACCTTCCCCTTTGATCATATCGTCAGGAGTTGACTTGCGAATTTTAGTGATATAATATAATCCTAAAACCATGTCCTGAGATGGAACCATAATAGGAGCTCCATTGGCAGGATTTAAGATATTATGAGACGCTAACATTAATAACTGAGCTTCCAAAATTGCGGCATTTCCTAATGGTAAATGCACGGCCATCTGGTCACCGTCAAAATCCGCGTTAAAGCCAGTACAGGTTAAAGGATGCAATTGAATGGCTTTACCTTCTATTAATTTCGGTTGAAATGCCTGAATTCCTAGACGGTGAAGTGTAGGAGCACGATTCAACATAACCGGATGCCCTTTTATAATATTTTCAAGGATTTCGTAGATGATAGGATCTTTGCGATCCACCACTTTTTTCGCCGATTTAACTGTTTTTACGATTCCACGTTCAATTAAACGGCGAATAATAAACGGCTTATATAATTCGGCAGCCATTGTTTTAGGAATACCACACTCATGCAATTTCAAGTACGGACCCACCACAATAACCGAACGACCGGAATAATCGACACGCTTACCCAATAAGTTCTGACGGAAACGACCTTGTTTTCCTTTGAGCATATCACTCAACGATTTCAATGGACGGTTACCTTCTGTTTTTACGGCACTCACTCGACGGGTATTATCCAATAATGAATCGACGGCTTCCTGCAGCATTCGTTTTTCATTACGTAAGATAACATCGGGTGCTTTAATTTCCATTAATCGTTTCAAACGGTTATTACGAATAATAACACGACGGTATAAATCATTTAAGTCGGACGTTGCAAAACGACCACCTTCTAATGGAACCAATGGACGCAATTCGGGAGGAATAACAGGAATCATTTTAAGCACCATCCACTCCGGCCTGTTCTCATATCCATTTAAATTGGCACTACGGAAGGCTTCAATAATTTTCAAGCGTTTTAATGCCTCTTGTTTACGTTGTTGAGAGGTTTCGTTGGCTGCTTGGTGACGTAAGTTGAATGATAAGGTGTCGAGGTTGGAGCGTACCAATAAATCTTGTAACGCCTCAGCACCCATTTTTGCAATAAATTTATCAGGATGAGAATTATCTAACGCTTGGTTTTCTTTAGGTAAGCCATCCAGAATATCCAAATATTCTTCTTCCGTTAATAAGTCAAGATAATTTACGCCATCATTAACTTTTATACCATTTTGAATTACTACATAACGCTCGTAGTAAACAATCATATCCATTTTTTTAGTAGGAATACCTAAAAGGTAACCAATTTTATTCGGCAGTGAGCGGAAATACCAAATATGTGCCACCGGCACTACGAGGTTTATATGTCCCATGCGGTCGCGACGAACTTTCTTTTCTGTCACTTCAACACCACAACGATCGCATACAATTCCTTTGTAACGAATACGTTTGTATTTACCACAATGACATTCAAAATCTTTCACCGGGCCAAAAATTCGTTCACAGAATAAGCCACCCATTTCGGGCTTAAACGAGCGATAGTTAATGGTTTCCGGCTTTGTTACCTCACCACTAGAACGATTTAATATCATCTCTGGTGAAGCTAAGCCAATACGCAAACGTGAGAAGTTTGATTTGATTTTAAAATCTTTTTTACTTGACATATTTTATGAATCCCTGTAGGTAATTTAAGAAATTATACAGCACCTGAAACGGCACAGTACTGCTTTTAAAAGCGTGCAAATATAGTAAATAAAAATCTATAAACCAAAGACAATCGGAAGAATTTTTACCCTCTGCTTATGGTGAAATGGCGGGAAAACAAATTAACAAATGTTACCAATCTATTGATTATTACCTACCTTCGTATTTTTATGCTTTAAAATGAAAATCTTTATTGTTCAAATTAAGCTATTCATTCTACTTATTGGTTCCTTTTCTGCTTCATATTCCCAAATTTTCACCGGTACAGGGGGGGCCATAAGTAATGATAGCTTGCCCAATTTTTATTCCCAAAATTTGGTCATGGGTAATACCTATATCGATAGTACTTACGGTATATATGGAGTATCCATCAACATTTCTCACACCTTCGATGGTGATTTAAATATTTTTCTTGTGGCACCTAATAATTTTACGGTTGAACTAAGCACCAAAAATGGCGGGAGCGGCGACCATTATACCAATTGTATTTTTACCGCAAATACCACTGCTAAAATCACCAGTGCTGCACCCCCATTTTCGGGTAGTTTTAAGCCGGAAGGCTCTTTAGGTAGCGTAAATAACGGACAAAACCCAAACGGTGTATGGAAGCTGTTAATTGTTGATTCGAAGAAAAGTTCTGATGCCGGAATTTTATTAAACTGGGGGCTAATATTTTCAAGCAACCCTTCTAAATTGGTTCCATTTGTTAGCTCCAATTTACCCTTGATGCTCATTAACACCTTTAACCAAAACATCCTCGATGAGCCCAAAATAAATGCCAGGATGCGCATTATCAGCCATGATACCTCTTTAAATTATATCCATGACTCCTCCTTGTTTTACAATCATAAAATAACCATTGAATCAAGAGGATCCTCATCACAATCATTCGCGAAAAAACCGTATGGATTTTTTACTGTGGATGCCAGTGGTGCAGATAGCAATACCACCCTGCTCGATTTACCTAGCGAGCATAACTGGGTACTTAATGCAAGCTATAACGACAAATCGCTCATGCGTGATATGCTCACCTATGAACTGGCCAGACGCACGGGCCGATATGCCTCCCGCTATCAATATTGTGAGTTGTTTATTAATGGCAAATACGAAGGCGTTTATCTGCTGATGGAAAAAGTAAAACGTGATGCAAACCGTGTTGACATAGCAAAACTAAAACCCGAAGATACCACTGGAAATAATCTTACCGGAGGTTATATTGTTAAAATAGACAAAACTACCGGCAATTATAGCGGAGGGTGGACCGATAGCTTTCCTACCTATCCTGGCTCTACACAACGGGTGTTTTTCCAATATGATTATCCGGAAGAGGCGGTGATGCCACCTCAACAAAGAGCGTATATAAAAAACTATATCTACCTTTTTGAGAATGCATTATATGGTGCTCAATTCATGAACCCCATCAACGGCTACCGACAATATGCCGATGTTGGCTCTTTCATCGATTACTCCATCATGAATGAGATCAGTAAAAATGTAGATGGCTATCGACTAAGTACCTATCTCTTCAAAGATAAAGACAGCAAAGGGGGTAAATTATCGATGGGCCCAATTTGGGACTTTACGATTGCATGGAGCAATGCGAACTATAATAATAGTGTTAGCCCTATAGGCTGGGAAATAGACCTTACTTCCGGCGCTCCATTTTGGTGGAAACGATTTCGACTAGACACGGGATACGTGAACACCTTTTATTGTCGATGGAATGAATTGAGGCAATCGACTTTGTCAATCAATAACATAAACAATATTTTAGACTCCAACCTAGCGTTAACAAAAGATGCAGCATTTCGTAACTTCCAACGATGGCCTATATTAGGGCAATATATTTGGCCTAATCCTACCCCTTTAAGTTACACCTACGAAGATGAAATTTATGCCTTGAAATCATGGATTAATCAACGCTTGTTATGGATGGATAATCAGCTTGTGGTAAACTGTAATTCCGTAACCAATTGCAAACCCAAAGTGGTGCTTTCGGCCGAAAAAATGGCTATTTGCAAGAACCAATCTGTTAAACTTTATGCCGACGGAATTGGATCAACTTTTACGTGGTGGCCTGCTATTGGATTGAACACCGTAAATGGTAGAAATGTGATTGCTACATTAGATACTACCCGAACCTATCGTGTTATCATGCAAACCCATAATGGATGCGTTGACACCGGGTTTATTACCATAACGGTATTGCCTCTCCCATCAAAAAGCAATAGCGGCAATACTTCTATTTGTAGAGGACAGAGCGCTATTCTTTCGGCATCCACAGGAGCAGCAGCCTATAAATGGACTCCAACATCCACACTCGATACCGCCAATGGTTCTTCGGTAAAAGCAACGCCAACGTTTACGACTACCTATAAAGTAGTGGTATATAACTCCTTAGGCTGCAGCGATTCGTCGTATATAACCGTGGTGGTAAACACCAAGCCAACGGTAACCATAACGCCTTCACAAGACAGCGCTTGTCGACTTCAATCGATGACTCTCACGGCTTCCGGCGGCAGCACCTATCGGTGGCTTCCAGCCAATGGATTAAACGATTCGGTAGGCGCAACAGTGATGGTAAACCCCTTGGTACCTACCACCTATCAGGTTATCGGAAGCAACACACAAGGTTGCACGGATACGGCAGCTTACGAAATCATTTTTTATCCAGCGGCACCGATAAAAATTAGCAGTAACAGAACACAAATTTGTGTTGGAGAAACCGTAACTTTACTTGCTAGCGGGGGGCTGAACCTCTATTGGCTGCCTACGAATGGATTTTCAGGCTCAAGTAATTCAAGCATCTCTGTATCGCCTAACACCTCCACCATTTACCAGGTAACCGGAATTAATATCCACGGTTGTATTGATACTTCCTTTATTTTAATATCAGTATATCCCATTCCGAAGGTTGTAATTAATAGTGTTGATACCATACTTTGTATGGGAAACACGGCAACGCTTACGGCCCAAGGTGCCACTACCTACCGATGGCTACCTTCGCCAGGACTAAATGATTCTATTGGCGATAGGGTATTGGTCACGCCCTCAAGTACTACTTCATATACAGTAATTGGCATTAATCCTGGTGGATGTTTGGATACTTCAAGGATAACGATTCAAGTAGTTCAAAATCCAAAAGCTAAGATTACCGGTAATAATATCATCTGCAAGGGACAAAGTACAACACTAAATGCCACCGGGGGAAACACTTACCGATGGTATCCGGCATTAGGATTAAACACCACCTCTGGGGCACAGGTTATTGCTTCACCTACAAGTTCTACCGTTTATCACGGCATTGCAGAATCTGTTAATTTATGCAGGGATACGGTTCAATTTCAAATTATGGTTCTCGATGTACCGATCGTTATGGTAAGCCCGGCGGCACCTACGATTACGAAAGGCAAAACCGTTGTTCTGGTGGCCTCGGGTGCTAAAACCTACCAATGGTCGCCTGCCTATGGGTTAAACACCACCATAGGAAATACGGTATCGGCATCACCTGCCATCACCACCAATTACCAAGTAACCGGCACCGACAGTAATTTATGTAGTACAGTAAAAACAGTAGCCGTATTGGTTGATGCAACAGGGGTTAAGAATATTGAAAACAACGGAGAAGAATTTATAATACTTCCCAATCCGGTGGAAGAAGAACTCACCATCATCAAAATCGGATCAATGCAGGATGCACTAAAGGATGGCAAAGAAACAGAATACCAGATTTGTGATTTAGCCGGTAAAACATTACGAAAGGGATGGTTTAATGATACGCCTTTCGTTTTAAATGTTTCTTCTCTTTCTGCCGGTGTGTATTACCTAAAAATTAGTACCCCCAACCATGCCATTTGGGTGAAAAGAATGACAAAAAAATAAAAAGCATCCATTTCATTCGTATTTTAGTAATTTCTTGCAGCACCGTTTGTGAATAGTTATTTAAAATAGCCCATTAATATTAATTCTATTTTATATATTTGTAGTATAACAAGAATTAATATCCTTTATGAGACGTATTTCCATCGCCCTGTTTTTTTACAGTTCCATCGCTTTTTCACAAACCCCTACTTGGAGTAATAAAATTGCTAAAATTATTTATTCCAATTGTACCGAATGTCACAGAAGCGGCGGCATTGCTCCTTTTTCGCTGTTGAGTTATGCAGATGCACAGGCACAAGCCTTTGGAATTAAGAGTGCAACCAGCTCTAAAATGATGCCACCGTGGCATGCCGATCCAAGTTATAATCATCTAAAAGGTGAGCGTATTTTAACTTCACAACAAATTTCCGATATCTCCGACTGGGTTAATGCCGGTGCACCCGCTGGCGACTTATCTCAGGCACCGCTGCCGCCTACCTTTACACCGGGCATAAAAATGCAAAACCCGGATAAGTCGTTTTCAATTCCCACCTACTCGGTCGTAAAAAACACCGACGATTATCGTTGCTTTGTCATTCCATCGGGTATTACAGCTAGTAAATTTCTTTCACAAATTGAATTTGAACCGATGAATATCTCCATCGTTCATCACATCTTGCTTTTTCAAGACAACGCCATAACATGTAAAAATTTAGATGATGCTGACCCTCTGCCAGGATATGCAAGTTTTGGGGGAGGCATAGGAAGCGGCACTTCCACCTTAATTGGAGGTTGGGTACCGGGAGGAAATTTAATTGATATTCCACAAAATATGGGAATACTTTTGAAAGCGAATAGTTATTTAATACTGCAAATTCATTATGCACCTGGAAGCTTGTCGAAGAAAGACAGCACACGTTGTCATTTTAAGTACACCTCACTTACCAATACCCGGGAAATATTTGTTGTACCCATATTAAACCATGCCAATGGTGGTAACGGGGGCATTACCAATGGCCCGTTATTTATACCTGCGAATACGGTGAAAAAGTTCAATCAGGTTTATACCTTGGATAATACCACCGATTATAGTATTATTTCGGTTGCCCCACATTTACATCTCATTGGAAAAAGTTACAAAGTATTTGCCGTAACACCGGTGAACGACACGCTGAAACTTTGTAATATTCCCGACTGGGATTTCCATTGGCAAGGAGCATATACCTTTCGAAAAATTGTTAAATTCCCTAAGAGCACCAAAGTATATGGAGAAGCCATCTACGATAATACAGCCAATAACCCACTTAATCCTTCTTCGCCACCGAAAAATGTTAGCTTGGGTGAGAATACTACCGACGAAATGATGTTATGCTATTTCACCTATACCCTTTATCAAGCAGGTGACGAAAACATCATTTTAGATAGTTCCGTACTTCAACCGAGCGGTATCATTCCAATAAAGGAAAATGGCCGTTGTACCATTTATCCAAATCCAGTACAAAACAGTTTGACCATTCATTTAATGGGGAATTACGACCATGTTATTATTGCAATCATGGATATCCAAGGGAAAGAGATGATCAGGCAAACAGCCACAGGAAATTACATACCTGTTGATATCAGCAGCATACCTCAAGGAGTTTATGTTATTAAGATCTTTCAGGGAGAGAATGAAACGTCGAAACGTTTTGTAAAGCACTAAAACATGACTTTAAAATCATCAGCATCCTTTTGCATGGGAAACTGAATTCTAAACTCATCCAATGCTTGTTTATTGAGCGTGAAGGTACGTATCACTTCTTCCCGATTTTCCAGTATTTCCGGTTCGCCTTTAAAATCAACAACCATGCTATTTCCATTGTACACGTAGCCGTTTCCATCTTCCCCTATTCTATTCACGCCTACTACATAGCAACTATTTTCTATGGCTCTTGCCTGTAATAATTTAGTCCATGCCGAACTACGTTTCTCGGGCCAGTTGGCACAATATAGCAGCACGTCATAACTATTTGACGCTGTACTTCGGCTCCATACCGGGAACCGCAAATCATAACAAATCAAAGGTTTTATTTTCCAGTTTTTATATTCAATGGTCAGTTGTTCGATTCCTTTTTCATAGTGTTTGTCTTCATCTCCCATGGTAAAAAGATGTCGTTTATTATAATATTTCACGATGCCATCGGGTTGTACCCAAACCAATCGGTTATAATATTTACCTTTTTCTTCACACATTAAACTACCGCAGATTGCACTACTCTTTCTTGAGGCTAATGAATGCATAAATTGCAATCCCTTTTCATAACTATCTTTAGCACATTTAAGGGTATTCATACTAAAGCCGGTTGTAAACATTTCAGGCAGTACAATAACATCCGTGTTATTAAGGGTATGTAGCACATTATTAAAATGATTGATGTTGGCATCCACATCCTCCCAATTTAAAAAGGTTTGCACCAAAGTTATTTTCAATTCTTTCATTGATATGCGATTTTTTTTTGATATTACACGATTGACTTTTCTACGAGGCGAATAAATATTTCGTACTTAAACCGATTAAAAAGGAAGGCCGATAGCAATGTTTAAATTTACATTTCGACTAAATTGTTCATAGGTGCCAATATGCCTGATAATCCATTTGTCGCTTAACGTAGGAGTAACACGTGGGTCGAAAACAGGCAAGGCGGCATCAAATCGGAACACAAAAAAATCTAAATCATAGCGTAATCCCAAGCCAAAGTCAACCGCCATTTGTTTATAAAATGTCAATAGGTCGAACTCGGCCCCTTCTTTACCCATTTCCTTCTTCAAATTCCACACATTACCGGCATCAACAAACAGGGCCCCGCTCATGGCTTTATAAAACAAAGTTCGATACTCCAAATTCAACATTAATTTCAAGTCGCCTGCCCTGTAAAAATCAAGAGAGTCGGGATAATAGTAACTACCCGGCCCTATCTTTCGAATACGCCATCCTCTTAAATCATTGGTGCCTCCAACAAAAAATCGCCTTTCAAAAGGGATGCCGGTATATTCTGAATTTTGTTTAGCAGCGGCAACACCACTGTAAAATCGTATCGCCATGCTTTTAAAATCGCCCACTTTATAATGGTATCGTAGGTCGATATCGCCTCGTAAAAACTGAGAGTAAGGCACCCCTAATAATTTATAGGCCCTGATGGTATCATCATATTGTGCATTTAGAAATTGCGAAAATTGATGCAGCAAGAAACCCGAAGACTCCAATCCAAATCGAGATGAAAAAACAGGGGAATTATTCACCAAATGCGAACTATTATACTGTGCAAAGGCTCGGATACTTACAATAAATTTAGGTTGAAACTGTACCCGGGTGAGCGTATTGGAATTAATTTGCTTGGCGTATGTTGCATCGATAATTTTGGATTGAATATAACTCAGGTCTATCGGCGAAACATTGAGTAAGAATGACTTTAATAAAGTGGTTTGATATCGGTTACTGATGCCAAAAATGTCGCGTTTAAACTCCGTGAAAGACTCGGTACTGAAGTTTACATTATAGGATGTGTTCGAGTTACGGGCATCAATAAACTTTAAATTTCCCGGAGCAATTAATTTGGGTATTTTAATTTGAATATCCACTCCAAACTGTTTATACGCCAAATTTTTTCCTAAAAATTTATTTGAACCATCGAACTGGTAGGCCAATGCCCCATTGGATGTAAGCTGAAACGTTTCTCCTTTCGTTAAAATATTTTTGTTCTTAAATAACACACTAAGTGCACCACCATAATTCGTATTCCTAGCACCACCTATAATACTTTGATCGGAAATAATGGCCTGTGGCTCCAATACAATTTCATACCTACTTGTGGGCGACATACTAATGAAACAGAGCAATGATGGAGGCGCATCGGAGGTATCACCAAAATATTCAACATCGCCTTTATAGCTATCATGAATCACTTGATGCACCCATCTACTGGTATCTGGAAGATAGACGATATTTACATACCTAAAAAGCTGTAAATCGCTCAAGTGATCGTAGGTTGCAACGGTATTTTTTTGTCGAAAGAGCCCACCTTCGTAAACGAATATTTTGGTGAGTAATACCTCTCGAGCAATATTATATCCATTGCGCTTAATGTAATATCCTTTATAGTAGTGAAAAACAGAATCGCGCACATTATAACCATCGGAATTCTCAATCGTTAAATACACCTTACTTATATTGTACCTCTTATGCTCGGTAAACTGTTCCGGGTTTTCAATGATCACCTTAACCTTTATATTAAAAGAGTCAACCATGGAATCCAATTCATAATAGATATACTCTTTATTGAAATAGTAGTAACCCAAATTACGTAGTTGATTGGTTATACGATTTCGCTCTTCATCAAAATCTGACTTATTAAAAACATGATTAATTTTGATCCTTGAATACCCAACCTCTGAATTGATGATACTATCCAGGTGACGATCACTCACATAATAATTTACTTTTGAAATAGAATAACTTCTATTGAGGTTAACGCTATAGAAAACCTTTGCATAATTGTGTTTTTTACCTAAAAGGGTATCTCTCCACACCACTTCGGCATCATAATAACCTAAATTAAAGAGTGCTTGTTTTATATTTTGTGCCGAATTGGTATTTAACGTACTGTCATAAATAACCGGCTCTTCTCCAATCCGAATAAATTTCTTTCGTAACCAGGTTTTCTTAAAGGTGGTATCAAAAAGGTTATATACATGTAAAAAGAACTTGTAGGAGGAAAGAAATTTTCGGTTTGGCTGTTGCTGTATCTGCCCTTGTAATTCATCGCCTAAACTCCGTTTTACCCCCATTACATAGTTGTTTTGAAGCAACGCCTTTCCTTTAGGGACGCGCCTTGCCGTATTGCACGCAGAAAAAAACACGACAATTACAAGTAATATGTTAATTTTATGCGATTTTTTAAACATCTATGTTATCCAAATATCAAGTCAATTTTGTTAAGTCATTGCATCAAAAGAAAGCACGCAATAGTACGCATCAATTTATTGTTGAAGGCGAAAAAAATGTTAACGAGCTTTTACAATCGAATCTAACGGTAAATTTCATTTTTGCAATCCAAGATTGGTTTAACAATAATAGTGCAAAAATAGAAAAGCGAATCGAATTAATTGAGGTGAATGAAAAAGAGTTAGCTCAAATAAGCACCCAAGTTACACCAAACAAGGTTTTGGCCGTGGTGGAGATGCCTAAATACAATCTTTCCCATTTCGACCCCGGAACCGTCATTGGCTTGGAAAATGTTCAAGACCCCGGCAACTTAGGTACCATCATTCGTATTGCCGATTGGTATGGAATAAAAAACATTATTTGCAGTGAAGATACCGTCGACGTTTATAATCCAAAGGTAATTAACGCTACAATGGGAAGCTTTTGTCGGGTTCAAGTGCATTACACCGACCTGAAAGATTATATTCGACTATCGCAAAAGCTTGTTTATGGGATGGTACTTGAAGGCTTTAGCATCTATGCCACCTTGTTTGATGCCAATTCCATGATTCTCGTCGGAAACGAAAGTCAAGGATTGAGTGAAACGCTCAAAGGCGTCATCTCCCACCCTATTACCATCCCCCGTATTGGCTTAGCCGAATCGCTGAATGTGGCGGTAGCGGCAGCCATTGCCTGTGATAATTTTTTAGGAAGAAGGTTATAAATAAACAACACTCTTGGTTTTGAACTGGCCATTAAGAAATACACATTCCTCGCCATTAAAAGTATTTAAAACAAAATAATATAAAATACGTTGACACAACCAATACCCATTAAAGCAATGCACGGATTCATTAAATTCATTCTCACCAATTTCCTCCTTCTTTCTTTCTTTGCTACGGTGAATGGACAATCGGCTCTTATCTATGGCACGGTGCTCGATAGTAGTGGTACTCCGGCAATAGATGTTAATGTTTTAATTGAGAATACTTCCTACTTTACCAGCACGAACGAAAAAGGGTATTTTGAGCTGAAGGCTCCCATTGGCAAAGAACTGATTCTGGTATTTACCTACTTGAGTACCACGCCTAAGAAAGTTTTTATTGATGCCCTAAAACCCGATATAAAACTAAGAATCGACGTTCTTATCGCCTATAAATTTCAAATACGAGATGTTACCATAGAGGTGCGCAACAATCGAAATATCCCTTCGGTAATAACCATTGATCCGCATTTAATAAAAAACATACCCGGAGGCGACCAATTCGAGAGAGTAATAAAATTACTGCCAGGGGTAACCACCAACAACGAACTCTCTTCTTCGTATAATGTTCGAGGAGGAAATTTCGACGAGAATTTAGTTTATGTAAACGACATTGAAATTTTTCGACCCCTGCTATTAAGTGCTGGTCAGCAAGAAGGCTTAAGTTTTATTAATCCGGATTTAGTTAAAAACATCACCTTTAGTGCCGGTGGATTTGAAGCTAAGTATGGCGATAAACTCTCGTCGGTATTGGATATTAAATATAACGAACCCAAAGAAATTAAAACCACCGTGAGTGCCGGACTACTTGGCGTGCAGCTGCATAGCGAAGGCTCCTCAAAAAACGAACGTTTCACATGGCTTTCCGGTTATCGTATTCGCAGCAGTCAGATGCTGTTAAATTCGTTAGAAACGAAAGGGGAATACCAAACAAAATTTCAAGATTTTCAAAATTTAATGAGTTACAAACTCAATGTAAGATGGAGTTTAAGTTGGCTGGGTTATGCTGCCAGCAATAACTACATCAGCATCCCACAAAACAGAGTGACCAAATTTGGTACCGTAAAAAATGCCAAACAGTTAAGTATCGATTATGAAGGCAGAAATATTTTAAAGTATCAATCCATTTTAAACAGTTTAAACTTCACCTATTTAGCAAGTGAAAAATTAAAGTTGAAATTCATAGGATCATCCTATTTTTCCTTAGAAGATGAGTTGGCTGATGTAGATGCACTCTATAATTTAGATCAACTTGAAAATGACTTCGGAAAACCAAGTTTTGGGAAGGTAAAATATAACCTAGGCATCGGAAGGTATTTTAATCATATCCGAAATTATATGGATGTCAACATCTACAATATGCAACATTTAGGGACTTACGTAGGCGACTATAATTATGTGAATTGGGGCGTAAAATGGCAGAATGAAAAGATAAAGGATGAAATTTCAGAATGGAAATATAACGATTCGTCAAACTATTTTGTACCTTATTTACCCGACGATATCAATAATTCATTTCCCATAAGCTATCGGCTCAACACCAACTTGAATTTGGTTTCACAACGAGTGAGTGCGTATGCACAAAATATGCAGCACTTTAAGAATTGGGGTAATATTACGTTAACGTATGGAATACGTGCTACGTATTGGAACTATAACAAGGAAACAAATATTTCACCTCGTTTTCAATTTAGCTGGCTACCCAATAAAAAATACAACCTACTGCACCTTAATGACACTAACGTTAAACAAAAACGCGATATCATATTAAAGGCTTCTGTAGGAAGGTATTACCAGCCTCCTTTTTATCGGGAGTTACGAAACCTTGAAGGCGTGCTTAATGCAACTATAAAATCGCAACAAAGCACTCATTTTGTTTTGGGTGGTGATATGAATTTAAAAATCTGGGATCGTCCTTTTAAGATTTTCGGTGAAGCCTATTATAAAATTTTAAACCAGTTAATTCCTTACGAGATTGATGATGTACGTATTCGATATCTGGCCGATCAAGTGTCGAATGGATATGCCACAGGTGTGGATTTTAGAATCAATGGAGAATTCATTAAAAATGAGGAATCCTGGTTTTCCATATCGTACTTAAATTCAAAAGAAGATATTGTAGGTGATCGTTATACCGATAGTGAAGGTAATAGTAAGGAAATTGGATACTTACGTCGTCCAACAGATCAGCGCATTACCGCGGCCATTTATTTTCAAGATGCCTTACCCAGCTTTCCAAAAAATAAGATGTACTTAAATTTGTTGTTTGGTACGGGTATGCCGTCATCTCCTCCCGGTAATGTACAATTGAGAAACACCTTTACCGTTCCTCAATATAAGCGCGTCGATATTGGCTTTGCAAGGGTTATTTATGATGATGAAACCAAAGGAAAAGGCAACGTAACTCAAAAAATAAAGGAATTAAAGGTGAGTTTAGAGGTATTTAACTTATTGGATATTAATAATACCTTATCGTATTTATGGATAAAAGATTTAACCGGAACCACCTATGCTGTGCCCAATTATTTAACTTCCCGCCGTTTGAATTTTAGGATTTATATGATGTTTTAGAAAACCCTACGGCTCCATAAATCGTGTAAAAGAGATCGTTTTTTGGGTGACAGGATAACCATAATGGAAGAAACTCCAAGTAAACGCCCATCTTCAATTTCACTATAATTCAACGTGCATCAATCATTGAATGATTTTTAAGTAAATCAAAATATAATAAAGTCCGGTGAGTAAAAATAACATACCGGCCACTACTCGCATCACCTTTTCTATTTTTGTAACCGTGTTAAAATATCGACCAACCTTTTGCATACTAAAAGCTATTAAAAAGGTGAAAAACAGAACCAAGGAACCCGCCCCAAGTGCATAAAAGATAGGCAAAAATAAGCCAACGCTGCTTTTGATACTCATCGGAATCAACACTCCGAAATACATTGCACCACTATACGGACAAAAAGCCATAGCAAATAATGCACCCAATAAAAAGGCACCAAGTAAACCTTTATCCTTAAATTTATCTTGAAGCTTCTCCGTGAAATTTATTTTATCTAAGAAATTAAACTTGATGATATTAAGCATGATTAGTCCAATAATGACCATCACAGGCCCGACAAATTTTTCTCCATTGCCCTGAAAGAATTTTGCGACATGAAATTTACTGGCTCCTAAGATAATAATGGTGGCAATGGTGGTGTAGGACAAAGCCAACCCTAAGGTGTAAAGTAATCCACTTAACAAAACCTTTTTCTTACCTGAAAGTGTTTTAGCAATATAGGCTGTTGCGGTAATGTTAGTTGCTAATGGACATGGACTTATTGCTGTTAACAACCCTAAAAGCAGAGCAGAGAGAATTGGAATATTGGAGCTTTCCAATAATTGATGAAGTGTTTCCATGCTACCTATTCAATAATATATCAATTTTTACTTTAAATTCAGGAATGAACTTATCCGGATTGTTTGCTTTATCAAACGCAAAATCGCTCCAGTCGATAATATTATCTTTACCATCCACCATGTTATTTACCATTAATGCGGTACCGGTTGCCTGATATTTCTCTGCCAACATTTCATTCATTTTTTCATCCACATCAATAATAGAAAAAGTAATACTTCCATTTTTTAGTTCTTCCGAAAAGTATTTATCTAACGTTGCTTTAGTATTGGCCTTCATATTGATGCAGGTTTCACACTGTCGGGTTCCATGAAAACAATACACCTCTAAATGGTTTTTAATTACATTATTGGTAGACTTGTTACTATTGGATTTACGTTCCGAAGAATTCGTATCAGAAGATGGCTTACACGTTCCGTCGGGATTACAATCTTTTGAATTGGGATCGGGGCAACATGATTTTGTTTCTGTTGAATTTACATCAGACGATTTTCCTATTTTAGTGGGTAATCCTGCGCTCTCCCAAGCATTCATACCACCTTCCATATTAGAGATGTTTGTATATCCTTTTGCTTTTAATAAATCAAATGCATTTTTACTTCTTCCTCCCTTCTGACAAGCCAAAATTACTTGTTTGTCTTGAGGAATTTCCGTTAAACGTGTTTCTATCTCTGCCAAAGGAATATTTTTAACCTCTTTCACATCATAGGATTGGGTCTCCAATTCATCTGGATCCCGCACATCAACTAAAATTGCCCCTTCTTTAAGTAATATATCAGCTTCCGTTACCGTTATCGTTTCTTTCTCGCTTTTATTATTTTTTGACGAGCTGTTTGAATTGCAGGACAAACTAAATATGCCGGCAAGAAAGGCGATGGTAAAAATTACTTTTTGCATTTTATTTGAAATTAAAAATTGTTGGTTGAAATGTTTCGAAGGCTATCACCGGTATTTTTGGTTTCATGGTACTATAAAATTATATTGAATAAATATCCCGATAGAATCATTAAAAAAGCAATGGTTGAAAAATAAATAGCGATTAGCTTCATATTCATCACTTTTTTCAAAAGCATCGCTTCCGGTAATGATAGTCCTACAACACCCATCATGAAAGCAATAGCAGTACCGAGTGGAACACCTTTGGCCACCAAAACTTGTACTACCGGAATAACACCAGCGGCATTACTATACATTGGAACGCCCATGATCACAGCAAGCGGAACGGCATACCATTGACCCTTGTTAATATAATGTTCGAAAAAACTAGTCGGCAGAAAACCATGCATGGCAGCGCCGATACCAATGCCAATTATGATATAAATACCAACTCCTTTTACAATTGTGAAAGCCTCCTTAAGAATGTTTGGAAATCGTTGTGTCAAGGATCGTTTTTCAATCTCTAACGCTTCCTCTGTTTGCGCATTGGTAATGATATTTTGCACCCAAGTCGAAAGATATTTCTCTAATTTTAATTTACCTAAAACAAAGCCACCGGTTATCCCTAAAACAATTCCAGTGATTACATAAATCGCCGTAACCTTAAAACCAAAAGCCCCTGCAAAAATGGCAATCGCAACTTCATTCACTAGAGGAGCGGTAATTAGGTATGTAAAAGTTATTCCCAATGGAATACCTCCTTTTACAAAACCAATGAATAAAGGAACTGACGAGCAAGAACAGAAAGGCGTAACCACTCCGAAAGAAGAGGCGAAGACATATTCCAAGCCATACATTTTATTGCGACTTAAAAAATTACGTACTTTCTCAACGGGGAAATATGAATTGACCATTCCCATCACGGTAGTGATTATAAAAAGTAAGATGGCAATCTTAATCGTGTCGAGAACAAAGAAATTCAGGGCTTCACCTAAATGGCTTTGAGCCGAAATGCCAAATGCTGAAAAAATAAGCCAATCGGCAAAATATTTTAGCCAAGTAAACATGGTAGGGATTTATATTAACAACACGAACTTCCGTCACTGTTTGGACTGGAGCAACAGGAAGTGTCTTTTGACGTTTTCACTTCTGATGAGTCTCCGCAGCAACTGCTGGTAGCGGCATTGGTTAAAACTGATGAGGTGTCGCCTTTTGTTGGAAATCCTTTTTGAATCCAACGGATGATTCCATGTTTCATATTCACTACCTTTTCTTTTTCATAGCCGTTATTGATTAAAAATCCTGCGGCTCGCAAACTTCTTCCGCCTCCTTTACAAACTAAAACCACCTCTTGGTCTTTTGGAATTTCTATAACGTGATCCTCGAATACACTTAAAGGAATATTGATGATGTTCGGCACATCATAAGCCAATTGAGCCACTTCGTCTTTTTCACGAACATCAACTAATAATGCACCATTCTTAACCCATTGTTGAGTTGTGGTCGGGCAAATTTCATTGACTAATGTTTGGTTTTCCATGGTGATATAAATCGTATTAACTCGTTAAAAATTGTTTGATTTCAGTAATATCAGCGACTCTACCCTTTACTTTTACAACTTCGTCAATCATTAGTACAGGAGTTGTAAGTACATTGTACTTCATCATTTCTTCGATGTCTTCAATTTTAATAACCTCAGCCTGCATGTTCAATTGTTTTAAGGCTTCCAAAACGTTGTTATAGGTGGTTTTGCATTTTGAGCAACCGGTGCCTAATACCTTGATGTTTTTCATTTCGATGGGTGGCATAATTCTCCTTTGCAAAGATAGATATCATTCGTATATATACGAATATAAAGTTAATATTATTTCAATCAAAAAAACCGATCATTAATCCCTTTGCCAAATTCCAGTTTTCTATATTAATACAATATTTGGTTTTTGGCGGATTTATTTCACCTTGAATCAGTCCGGCTTCTTTTAAAACTTTCAAATGCTGCGACAAAGTACTGTTAGCAATGGGAAGTTCATCAGCCATATCGCCATGGTAGCAGCAGCTTTGTTTCGACAATAATTGCAATATGGATACTCGAACCGGGTTTCCAAGTGCTTTACCAAATTTGGCGATAAGTTCTTGCTTCGTGGTGTATTTTTCTTTTGCTTTAGTCATTTATCTGCAATATATCTATTCGCAAATATACGAACTACAAAGGAAGCATATTGCATTTATCCGAATAAATCTTTTTGTAAAAACAGTACGACAACATAGGCTTGATAGCTCTATAAACAAAAAAGGTCTCAGTTGCCTGAAACCTTTTATGCTATTGGTGGACCAGCTTGGGATCGAACCAAGGACCCCCTGATTATGAGTCAGATGCTCTAACCATCTGAGCTACAAGTCCATTTATTAAAATGCGAAAATAAGGCTTTGAATCGTAGTTACAAAATAAATAAATGGCATTCGCAATGCTATCGGTCGGATAATACGACCTGCCATTAAAAATTGTATTTTCGCTGCTTTAATCTATGTCTGTTAATAAACCATCGGTGCCATCGGGAATGCGCGATTTTTCACCCGAACAAGTAATTCGAAGAAATTACATCCTGAATATCATTGAACATGTTTTTCAGAAGTATGGATTCATGCCCCTGCAAACCCCTAGCATGGAAAATATTGAAACGCTTACGGGTAAATATGGTGATGAAGGGGATCAATTGATTTATAAAGTATTAAATTCTCGTATCTACGAGGCAAAGGACGAGAAAAAAATAGTAATGCGCGCCGACTTCGAACAAGCACTTATTGCTAATTCAAATAGTAAAAATCTAGTAGAGAAAGCCCTGCGTTACGATTTAACCGTTCCCTTTGCCCGCTACGTGGTAATGCATCGTAACGATATTACATTTCCATTTAAACGTTATCAGATGCAACCGGTATGGCGTGCCGATCGCCCTCAGAAGGGGCGTTTTCGTGAGTTTTGGCAATGCGATGCTGATGTGGTGGGAAGCGATAGCTTGTTAAATGAAGTAGACCTGATAGGTATCTATGCCGAAGTATTTGAAAAGTTAAATGTAGGGGTAACCATTAAAATAAATAACCGGAAAATTTTATACGGATTAAGTGAATATATAGGAGAATCGAATAAACAAACTGAACTTACGGTAGCCATCGATAAACTCGATAAAATAGGCGTAGATGGGGTTCTGAAAGAACTTTCTGAAAAAGGATTTGAAGCTTCCTCTCTGGAGAAAGTAAAAAGTATTTTACAAGAAAAAATTACCCTCGAGAGATTAAAAGTATTACTGATCAATTCGGAAAAAGGCATGCACGGAATTCGTGAAATGGAAGTCATATTTTCATCTCTTTATGCCTTAAATAAGATGATGAAAATTGAATTTGATGTAACCCTGGCTCGAGGCTTAAATTATTATACCGGGGCCATTATAGAAGTGGTAGCCAACGAAGTTCAAATTGGAAGTGTGGGTGGCGGTGGTCGTTACGACGATCTCACGGGAATCTTTGGTTTACCTGGAATCTCGGGCGTAGGTATAAGTTTCGGGTTGGATCGGATATATGAGGTAATCGAGGAGCTGAAACGTTTCCCTGAAACAAATCACTATTTCACTCAAGTATTATTTTGCTGTATGGATGAAGATGCCTTACCATATGCCATGCTGCTAGCCCAACAGTGCCGCAATTTAAACCTGAAAACGGAAGTATACCCTATAGCAACCAAGCTTAAAAAACAGCTGGACTATGCGAATTCTAAAAAAATTAATTATGCTGTAATCATTGGAGAACAAGAAATGGAGAGCAAAATATTAACATTGAAAAACTTGATTTCAGGAGAACAACTAAAATTAACTATGGAAGAAATTATTCCGTTGCTAAAAGGATAAAACGAGAACCACGTATTCGAGTTGATTTTTTACCCTATTTCGTTACCACATACACCCCATCCGTATTCCCATAAATTTTATAGGATAATCCATCTTTGCCAAAAGGAAAAACAAAAACAGGGCTAACATCTTTCAATGAATCGGAATTTACGGTAGTGAAGTAATACTTACCCAGATGCGCTGTCATGGTATTGGTGTTGTAGCTGCCCGGTACAATTTTATTATAGAACAAATAATAAATATACGGCTCATTAATGCCTTTATCGTCATCGAGCGACGTATTGATTTCCACTTTTGTGAATTTTTCTTCGTTGTCTTTTAAATAGGCAAAAACTTCCTTTACGCCATAATGATAGTCAACTTGTGCATCATATTTATATTGTCGAAAGTAGTAATAGGAAAAATTTAAGGTAGAAATGGAGATGATGATAATAACCGTGTATAGGAGTAGCTTTTGTACCTTTAGTTTGGCCATGTTGAGGAGCATAAAGTGGATACCGATTACGGCAAATACCAGCATCAACAACACCGTATGAATATTACGTAGCAGTGTATATTTATGTATTGTTAAGGAGGCCGGAATCGGGGCCATTAGAAATACAAGTAAAAGAAATATTGATAATTTATGATCCATAAAATTTAGTCTTTTGAAACCATTGGCAATTACAGCAGCCAATCCGGCATAACTAAAAAATGCTAAAAACTCGTGAATACTTCCGAATCCTGGAACATGATGAAGCATAAATTCATCTCCTCTGCCGAAATAAAAATAAGGTGTGAAATATCCTATATATCGCGTTATAAATCCTTGCATCAACGGCTCATTACTTGCCGATAAGGCGATGCTTCTAAAACGAACATTGTATATTTCAGGATACCTTAAGGCCAGATAATAGAGTGGTGAAACGAACGCGATAAACAGCAATCCTCCGGGAAGCCACTTCCATTTAATGTCATTAAAATAAATAACAAAAAGTAGTAACAGTATAGGAGGAAAAAACAACTTCATGGTAGGATAAGAATAAACCACCACGACAGCCGAAATTCCAGCAATGACAAAGCGCATATTGGATGGCTTTTTTAAAGCCCAGAAGAAGGAATTTAAAAACAAAAGCAATGCAAACGGTACCGTACTTGGTGGAATTGCCCAGCGTGACAACGAAATTGCAAAGGGGGCTGTGGCAAATAGAAACGAAGCTATTAATGCCGTTTGTTTATTACCTAAACAATGCAAAATAAAAACATAAAACAGGTAAATACTAGCAATACCTAGTATGGAAACAGGCAGGCGAGTAGCATATTCACTTAACCCCATGATCTTTAAAACTGGAAGAGAAATATAATTTATCAATGGAGAGGTCCAATCGCCAAAGGCTTCGGGCATGAAAGGTAGGAATACCCCATGATGATCATGAAAATTCAGAGAAAGGCACCAAGAATCATATCCGGTTACCAGCTCATCCTGACTTAAGGATGGTAATGCGAAAGGTAGTAAAACCAATCGCAGCAACGCTCCAATAATTAGAATCAATATCAGAAAATGATTTTTTATTAATACGTTGTACATTATTTTAGTTCAATATTACATTTTTGCGCTTGAATTTAATCCATTACACGAATTAATTTTATTTCATGCTAAAAAATAGCAGTAAAAATGTAGAATGAAACTTTGTTGAATAGGAATTGAAAAGGAAAAGTGAACCATTCCGTACGATATCACGAGAACAATAAAAATTTCCAAAAAAGAAGTATTCTAATGACCTCTATAAAAGGCATTTTGCTAATGAATCAGCTTCTCGAAGTCGTCACGAAAATGACGTACCGCACTTGCCACAGGCCATGCTGCAGCCTCACCTAACGGACAAATCGTTTTGCCATCAATTTTACTTTGTATATCCCATAGTAAATCAATATCCGAATTTTTGCCGTGGCCACTGATAATGGAATGAGTTATTTTTTCCATCCACCCGGTTCCTTCACGGCAGGGGCTGCACTGTCCACAGCTTTCGTGATGATAAAAGCGATTAAAAGTGTATAAATTTTCGGCAATATTTACCGTTTCATCCATAACAATAAAACCACCAGAACCCAACATCGTGCCTGTTGCAAACCCTCCTTCACCTAAACTTTCATAACTCATCATTCGTGGTTTCCCATCGGAGGTTTGAAGAATTAGATGCGTAGGTAAAATGGGTACTGAAGAGCCACCGGCAACCACTGCTTTTAATTTTCTGCCTTTCCACACACCACCACAATATTCGTCACTGTTAATAAATTCTTCAACAGATACTTTCCCTAATTCTATTTCATAAACACCGGGTTTATTGATGTGACCGGAAGCGGAAATCAACTTTGTTCCGGTTGATTTTCCAACGCCTAATTTGGCATATTCATCTCCCCCATTCTCCAAAATAGATACGACGGAGGCAATGGTCTCTACATTATTAACTACGGTAGGGCAGCCCCAAAGTCCGGCAACAGCAGGAAATGGCGGTTTCATTCGAGGGTTACCTCTTTTGCCTTCCAGCGACTCTAACAACGCTGTTTCTTCGCCACAGATATATGCCCCACCACCTACTTGAACATATATTTCCAAGTTATAATCGGTACCTAGTATATTTTTTCCTAAATATCCAGCGGCTTTTGCGTCTTCTATTGCTTTTTCTAAAATAGGTACAATATAAAAATATTCCCCTCTGATGTAAATATAACTAGTGTTGGCACCTAAAGCAAAACTTGAACATAACATCCCTTCAAGGAGAAGGTGAGGATTTCGTTCCATCAGATAGCGATCTTTAAAAGTACCGGGCTCGCTTTCGTCGGCATTGCAAACGAGGTAACGGGCAACACCTGGTGGCTTTGCCAAGAAACTCCATTTCATACCGGTAGGGAAACCAGCTCCTCCTCGACCTCTCAAACCCGATTTTTTAACTTCATCAACGATAGCATCAGAAGTCATTGTTTTAATTGCCTTTTCTGCAGAAGCATAGCCTCCGTGTTGCTTGTAAACCTCCAAACGATTGATGTTAGGAATATGGTCGTATTTAAGTAATAATTTTGTGCTCACTACTGGGGTATTATTTATGGTACTTTAAAAAAATGCGAACGAAGAAACATATTATTTATGTGCATTCAAATCTACTGCGTCAAAATAGGTGCGTCGTTTACCACTTTTGTCTAAATCATCCAGAATCATATCAACTTTTTCGGTTGTTAGATTTTCATAGTATTGTGCGCCTATCTGGAACATCGGTGCAGTACCACAACTACCTAAGCATTCGACCCGTTTTAATGAAAACTTACCGTCGGCTGTTGTTTCTCCTGCTTTAATATTTAATTTGTTTTCGATATGTTTAATTAAATCTTCCGCACCACGAAGCCAGCAGCTACTGGTATGGCAAATTTCAATCAAACAATTGCCTACCGGCTTCATGTTAAACATCGAATAAAAAGTAGCCACTTCATAAACCTCGATGGGTTGTATGGTTAAGATAGAGGCAATATAATCCATCACTGGAATGCTAAGCCAGCCATCAAACTCAGCCTGAGCCAAATGTAAAAGGGGCAATACCGCCGATTTTTGTTTGCCATCGGGATAGCGACTGATTATTTTGTTAGCAGTATTTAGTGCTGCTTCATTAAATTTTACTTCCATTTTTTATATTCAATTATTAGGCATCCAATTCACCTGCGATAACATTCATGCTACTTAATGTCAAGATGGCATCACTCAACATTCTTCCTTTTATCATTTCCGTAAACCCTTGATAAAATATAAAACATGGACGGCGCATATGCAAGCGGAAAGGGGCTCGTCCACCATCACTGATCAGATAAAACCCCAATTCTCCATTCCCTGCTTCCACACTATGATAAACTTCACCTTTTGGGATATCGGTTTCGCCCATTACAATTTTAAAATGGTAGATCAAGGCTTCCATTTTACTATAAACATCTTCCTTCGCAGGTAAATAAAAATCGGGGAGGTCGGCATGGAAATTACCTTTAGGCATTTTGTCGATGGCCTGTCGTATAATTCTCAACGACTGATACATTTCATCGTTACGCACCATATATCTATCGTACGTGTCACCCGCTTTACCAATAGGAATATTAAAATCAAAATCTTGATAGGAAGAATACGGATTCATTACCCGAACATCATAATCAACACCACAGGCACGCAGGTTGGGACCTGAGAAACTATAACTTAGCGCACGATCGGCACTTATGGCACCACAATTAATGGTTCTATCCATAAATATTCGGTTGCGATTTACGAGTGCTCCGAATTCCTTTAATCCGGCAGGGAATTCCTTTAAAAAAGTTTCAATTTTCAACCAGGTACTTTGGGAGAAATCGCGTTCCATCCCCCCAATTCTACCGATATTGGTAGTGAGACGTGAGCCACAAATTTCTTCAAATATTTCATAAATTCGTTCACGCCATTGAAATAAATACAAGAACCCGGTCATGGCACCGGTATCCACGGCGATCACCGTATTACATACAATATGATCGGCGATTCGAGATAGCTCCATGATAATAACACGAAGATACTCAGCCCTCTTTGGTATTTCACAACCTATTAATTTCTCAACCGTCATCAGCCATCCCATATTATTAATTGGCGATGAGCAGTAGTTTAATCGGTCGGTGATGGGTGTAATTTGATTGTACGGACGATGCTCGGCTAACTTTTCAAAGGCGCGATGGATATACCCAATGGTAGGCACTGCATCAATAATAATCTCGCCATCCATGGTAAGCACATTTTGAAAAATACCATGGGTAGCTGGGTGGGTTGGACCAAGATTAAGCGTGGTATATTCCTTTTTCTCTTCTTGTACTATATCTTCTGTTATCATCTTTATAAAGGTTTGTAGTTAATTAAAAATGTTTCAGCGTAATTTAAAAGTCGATGGTGATTTATTTAGTTCAAAAACGAACCCTTCTAATTAACAATACTCTTCTCATCTTCCAAAAAATTTATCGTTCTTATCATCACGAGACATATCTTCTAAGGGGTATTGTTTACGCAATGGGAAATAATTCATTTCTGCCATATTCAATATACGAGTCATATTTGGATGCCCATCAAAGGTAAAACCAAAAAAATCGTACGCTTCCCTTTCCATCCAGTTGGCTGCATCATAAATATCAGTAATGGTATTCAATTTCAAATCTTCTTCCGGCATAAAGGTCTTTAATCGTATTCGATCATTGGTAGTGAAGTTATGCAGTTGGTACATAACATTATACTCTCTACTCTTCTCTGCCTCTGGAAATTGAGACCCACATAGGGTTGTGAGGTAATTAAAGCCTTCGCTATTTTTCAAATAATAGATGGCATTTTTAATTTCTGATTTCTGAAATTCGAAAACAGGAAAATCAAAATCTTTTGTTGACTGGATTAAAGCATCACCAAATTTTGCTTTTAATCGATCGGCTAACATTATATTTTCTGACATGGAATTAAAATTAGTCAAATTTGCAATTCTTGAATCGGTATCGTTCTCTATTTATACTACTTCACTTAGATTCCATAATCCATCTGTAGTTTTTTATACTCCGGCAGATCGCGACGACGAAAACTCTCATTTTGAGCCAACTCCTGGATCTTCAGTACTCCATCTAAAACCTGTTCAGGCCTCGGAGGGCAACCCGGTATATACACATCCACCGGAATAATACGATCAATGCCTTGCAATACGCTATACGTATCAAAAATACCTCCTGAACTGGCACATGCACCCATACATAGAACCCATTTTGGTTCAGCCATCTGCTCATAAACTTGTCGTAAAACAGGACCTAATTTCTTACTAATGGTACCCATTACCATTAACATATCGGCTTGGCGTGGACTAAAACTCATACGCTCACTGCCGTATCGTGCTAAATCATAGGTTGAAGCCATGGTAGCCATAAACTCAATACCACAACAACTGGTGGCAAACGGTAATGGCCATAATGAATTTTTGCGGGCTAGTCCAATAACATCACTAAGTTTGGTTGCGAAAAAACCTTCTCCTTTGATGCCAGGTGGCTCGTATTTTGGGTTTACAATTATATTTGACATGGGTATGTTGACATTTTTAATTTAAGATAACATCACAGTTAATTATACTTTAATTTTATACTTCTTACCTAATCACCAAGGGCATTTTATTACTCCCAAGCTAGGGCACCTTTTTTTAGAATATAATAAAAACCGATAAGGAAGATGCCAATGAAAGAAAACATTTCAACTAGCCCCACCCAGCCAAGCTCTTTAAAATTAACGGCCCAAGGATACATGAAAATGACCTCCACATCGAAGAGCACAAATAAAATGGCTACTAAAAAATATTTAATTGAAACAGGAGAGCGCGCATTCCCTTCTGATTTAATGCCACACTCGAAATTTTCTTGTTTTGTTAGTGTGCTAATTTTGGGGCCAACCATGTGAGATACCACCATAACGGCGATAATAAAACCTAAAGCGACCAGAAACATCATTGCTATTGGCAAATAATCGACAGCTGAACTTTGCATAGGATTGTTTTGAAAGCGCAAAAGTAAGAGAATTGTTCGTTATTAAATAGATTAAAAGAATTTTTTTTGCACATATTCTAGATTATGTTTGCATGAAGATGGTTAAAAATCAAACTCCCTCTCTCGCATTTATAATTGCATTGAACCTTTTACCCATTTATGGGGTGTGGAAATGGGGCTGGACACCCTTCGTTGTGTTTTACCTTTTTTGGCTAGAAACACTCATTATTTCAGTATTTAATGCTCTTAAGATCGTATTCTGCAGAGGCGATGAATCGGATATTCGTTTGGAAACGAGCACCCACAAATACGCCGAGATACATGTTAAATACGGCTCCCATATTAGAAAAGCGTTAGGCTATCTTCTGATCAGAATAGGGATTTTCTTTTTTTACCTGCTTTTCATTGTTGTTTTTATTGGATTTATTATTACGCCCAGCTCTGGAAATCATGAAGTGTTGGATACCATGTTATTTTTCAATACGTCATTTAATTACGCCCTTGGTGGATTTATTCTAAACCAGGCACTCCAGTTTATCTTCAACTTTATTCTCAACGACGATTTTAAACGTACGCATGCTTCCGATTTTGCTGCCATTTTTGATGGCCGACAAATAATAATTCATATTGCCGTTGTTATCGGTGGTGTTTTTGGTGGCTTTTATAGTGGCGCTTTTAACAATGATTCTGGGGGCTTTCATCCCAGTCAGATGGGCATTTACCTCTTTATCATCAGTGTTTTTTGTATTGTTAAAACCATTTTTGAAGTATTGAAATATAAAGGCCTTACTTCTAACATGTTGATACGGAAATAAAAAACTGTTTCTTGTTTTATCCTGGGCAAGCCGATCTAACGGTGTAAAAGCACCGTACCTTTTATTAACCAAATTGAATTGGTAGCCGTTTGGCAGGATGTTGGCGATTTTCGGTTTGAATTCGTTGCAGGAGCTCATCATAAAACAATACAAACCATTAAAGAAAAGAACCACCCGGTGAAAACATTAAGGTTAATAGCATTCCTAATAATTTTAGTAACTTTGTGGTAGCCATGGCGAAATATTATTTCTTATTATTTTCATTATTTTTTTTACTTCCATCTTCCTGTAAATCGCAAAAGCCATCCGTTGTAAACAAGAGTGCCAAAGAACATTACCGTAAAGCCGAACTGCTTTTTTCTGAAAGGAAATACGAAAATGCCATAGAAGAATACAAACTCACCCTTGATGCTGACCCCAATTACAGCTATGCATTATTTGCCATTGCCGATTGCTATTCGTTACTAAAAGATATCGCAAATTCAAAAATATATTATGAAAAATATATCGCTCAATACCCTAACAAATCGGAAGCGTATTTTGCACTGGCTCAAACCTATAAAGACCATATGATGTATGAAGAGGCCATTCCTCTCTATGAGAATTATTTACTAAAGGAAAAACTTAATGATGCACTTAAAACCAAAGCTTCGAAATATATTTTAGATTGCAAATTTGCGGCCAAGGCAATTAAAAACCCAGTACCCTTTGAGCCTATCAATATGGGGAATAAAATAAATACGGAGGTACCCGAATATTTTCCTTCCATTAGTGCCGACGAACAAAATTTCATCTTTTCGAGGTTAGTTGATAAGCAACAAGAAGACATCTATATCACCCATAAGGAAAACAACGAATGGGTACCAAGTCAACCCATCAGTAGTTTAATTAATTCGGAATATAACGAAGGAGCTCTTTGCATTTCAAGTAACGGTCAATACATTTTTTTTAGCAGTAATAAACCTGATGAAAATTATGGCAGTCATGATATCTATTTTTCGTTTCTTCAAGGAAATAAATGGAGTAAACCATATAATGCCGGTCCAAAAATTAATTCTAAGTATTGGGATTCGCATCCAAGTCTCAGCTCTGACGGCAGAACACTATATTGGTTAAGTACGCGGCCGGGAGGCTTGGGTGCCGAAGACATTTGGTTTAGCACGCTCGACAGTATCGATCATTGGTCGGAAGCGAAAAATATTGGCCCTAAAATAAACACACCGTATAAAGAATTTACACCTTTCATATATACCGATGGGAATACGTTATTCTTCTCCTCAGAAGGACATCCGGGAATGGGTGGCCTCGATATCTTCTACACGCTGAAAGATGAAAATGGAAATTGGAGCACCCCGATTAATTTAGGATACCCTATTAATACGCCTGCGGTGGAATCGGGATTTGATCTTAGCTCCAATGGAAAAACAGCATTTTATGCCACCGAAGAGAATAGGAAACCATTTAATATCGACATCTTTACCTTTACTTTACATACTGCCGCACAACCTAAGCCAGTAGCCTATTTGAATGGCACCATCACCGATATTAAAACCGCTGAAATTGTAAAAGCAACGGTACAACTTATCGACCTTGAAACAGGGAAAAATGCCGGTTCTGTTGAAAACAACAGCATGAGCGGCGAATATTTAATTTGTCTTCCACCCAATAAAAATTATGCTTTAAATGTTTCCGCAGCAGGTTATTTATTTTATTCGGAGAATTTCGAATTTAAACTAAAATCAGCCACCGAACCGATGCGAAAAAACATTAAGCTGAAGCCTATTTCGGGAGGAGAAAGTATTGTTTTGAATAATATATTTTTCGAAGTCAATAAGGCTGATTTAAAATCAGAATCGAAAGCAGAGCTTGATAAGATCTTGAAATTTTTAAATGACAACCCAACGGTACGACTTGAAATTAGTGGACACACCGATAATACAGGCGATAAAATTTCAAATCAAAACTTATCCGAAAATCGAGCGAAAAGTGTCGTGTCCTATTTAACACGAGGTGGTGTTATTGCTTCGCGACTCACCGCAAAAGGATACGGCGATAGCAAACCGGTAATGCCCAATACGACCCAAGAGAACAAATCAAAAAACAGAAGAACAGAGATGAAAGTACTTTAATTTATTTTGGAGAATTAATGCCTGTCGTGTTGATATCAACCATAAAAGCAGGTTTCATCCCTTACCTCTGATTGTTTCAAGAACCAAACCATCTGACCACCTACAAAAAAATTACGGGAGTACACGCGGCTCGAGAAATATTTTTTCCTACTTACATATCCGATAAATGGCAATTTGAAAAGCTATTATCACCCTACCGCCTCCAATGGCCAGGCACCCACTTATACCCTCTATGACCATTTTTCCAATGACCCGGGATCCAACGATGGCCGTTTTTAGGAGCAGCCCAATAGCCTTCACGCCATACATACGTTCTACCATTAGACACCCAGTCGCCATCAACCCACACATGTCCTGCATGTGGAGCAGCAGGACGTACATATACGGGAGGCTTTGGACAAACTTTGATGTAAACCTGAGCATTTAGGGTTGTTGAAAATGCAATTAAACTAACGAAAATAACGGCCATTGTCTTCATCAAACGGCTAACTAATTTTCCTGATTTCAAGATTTGTCGGAAGGATGAGAATACGTTCATAACTAAATTGATTTAAAAATTATGGAATAAAATATTTTCGCTTTAGGATGTATGAATAGACCGATAGTTTAAAGCGTTATAATGAAAAGCTTAATTTCCAATGCTGGTCAAGAAAGAACAAAGAAACCCTTGTCGCTGCCATTGATCTTGGATAGAAGTATTTTAAGATGAATTACAATAGATCCTTCCTTCGTCAGGAGGAATACAATGGGATCCATTACTCAAATTTCTCTGTCCCATCATTCATTCGTATATCCTCCTTAATAATCAGTGTTGTATTCAGACGATGGAAGGATCTCAAAAAAACACCACTCATCATCAACCATCAACACCCTCATGAAGCGACGGATAATTGGATTCATAGATTCGTGTTGTATTGATCCTGACGAAGGAAGGATCTCAAAAACCAACACCAAAAAACACCATTCATC
>CANNQU010000018.1 GCA_947507965.1 Bacteroidota bacterium | reverse complement strand
TTGCAAAAATTACGGGAAGAGGAGCAGAATAAAGTACGACAACGGACAGCAGAAGATTTCCACGACGAGGTGGGAAACAAATTAACGCGAATTAGCTTGTTAGCCGATATATTAAAGTCGAAAACGGAGGATGAGAGTATTCTCTCGTTGTCGGAAAAGATAAAAGAGAATACCAACGAATTATATACTGGAACCAAAGATATTATTTGGGCATTGAACCCGGAAAACGACAATCTCTCCGAAATGCTATTATTTCTTGTCGCGTTTGGAAATAACCTTGTACAGGACAGTAACGTAGTTTTTAATTCCGTAATTCAAACTGCTGAAATGGATGGTGTAATACTTCCGATGGGATACAACCGAAATATTACCATGATATTTAAGGAGGCCATCAATAATGCACTAAAACATAGTCGTTGTAAGAATATAGAATTACGCACTCAACGCATTAATGATTCGATTTTGGAAATTAAATTGAGTGATGATGGAATCGGTATGGATGCGTTGAAACCGAGAAAGGGCAGCGGATTACAGAATATGTTACAACGCGCCTCACGCAAGAACGGATTACTAAAGATATCCAATGACAACCAAATAGGTACCCAAATAACACTGATATTAAATTTACCCCAATAATATGCAACCTTCCCCTAACAAAATAGCCGTAGCCATTATCGAAGACGACAGTATGATACGAGAAAGTTATGCTTACCTTATTAGCCGTGAAGATGGCTTTGAAGTGGTAGGCTCCTATAAGTCGTATGAAGAGGCTGTAAAACATTTACTACTGATTAAGCCAGATGTACTTTTACTTGATGTTGAATTGCCAGGAATTAATGGCATTGAGGCGTTACCCAAAATAAAAAAGATTTTGCCCCAATTACATATTGTAATTCTAACGGTATATGAAAACAACGAAACGGTGTTTCATGCCCTCACCAACGGAGCCTCCGGTTATCTCACAAAAAATACGCCGTCGTCAAAAATTATCGAGGCCATTAGGGAGGTTGTGGAGGGTGGAGCCCCAATGAGTGCAGGTGTTGCGAGGCTCGTCATCAACTCCTTTCAACGTAATCAGAACTCACCTTTATCGAAACGAGAAACAGAAGTACTAGAAAATGTTGCATTAGGAAAGAGCCGTCGAAGAATCGCCGATGAGTTATTTATTGATATGGAGACGGTGAAGACCCATATTAAAAATATTTATCAGAAACTTGATGTTCACAGTAAGGCTGATGCCATAAAAACAGCGAAAGAAAATAAGTTTATCTGATCGGAATCGTTATTGTTTTGGAAGCATGTTTACTTAACAACAAAAAGCCCAAGGCAGTAAGTAAACTCAGTGCTATAAAAAAATCAAACATGGTGTTGAATCCGTATCTGCTTGCGATGCCAAGGCCCAATAAAGGAGCTGCAATATTGGCCAATCCGTAAGAAATAGAATAGAGTGCAGAATACTGTCCTTGTCTTTCTTTGCTTGCTCTTGAAAGTGAATAGTTCATCATAAATGGCATGGCAAAAATTTCAGACATCGTTATAATGAAGGTGTAGATTATGGCCGAGATCATCAAATGATGTCCGAATTGTAAAATTCCAAAGGATATCGGTATACATAATACTCCGGCAATTATGAAAGGAAATATTTTTTGTTTTTTCTCCAGAAAGGCAATGAAAGGCATTTCAATTAGTACCACCAATATTCCATTAAGTGCCAGTAATAATCCAATGGTGCCTTCATCATAATGACTCACGGTATTAAAGTATTGTGGGATGCTTGCAAAAAGTTGGAAGAAACAAATGCCGAAGAGGGCAACGAATAATATAAATAGTAAATAGGTATAATCGCGGTAAGCTGATGTACTTCGGTCGCCCAGTATCGTTGATGTCAAGCTTTTTGGCTCATCTTTGGGTCGGGGTAGATAGTAATATAAAATAAATGCTGCCCCCATACTGGTCATAGCGTCTACCACAAAAAGCCATTTATATCCTAAATAGTAGGCTATAAATCCTCCAGCAGCAGGACCAACGGAGAAGCCTAAGTTAATGGCAAGTCGAACTAAAGAAACGGAGCGGGTTCGGTTTAAGGGCGTACTATATAACGCAATGGCTTTAGCGTTTGCAGGACGAAAAAGGTCGGAGGAAAAGGCATAAGCAAAAATAACACAGGCGATGAGAAAAGGAGTGGTAACGGCGAGCAGGATTAGTAATATCAAGCCGCTGCTTACGAGGGATAAAATCATGATATCAAAAAAGCTCTTTCTATCGGTTAACCAACCTCCAGCATAAGAGCCTAATACGCTCCCGATTCCGTAAAAACTCATGGCGATGCCTGCCTCGGCTATGGTGAAATGTAATTCTTTGGTAAGGTAAAGAGAGGTGAAAAGTAGTACCATCGATCCGCTACGATTGATGAACATCGTGAAGGATAAGATCCATATATTTTTTTGAATATTGGCAAATGAATCTCTATATAAATGAAGTAAGCGATACATAAGCAGTTGATGATATTGCAAATAATGGAGTACTTAAGAAAAACCGAATAAAGGTTAATCATGCAGTATCCATCCATTAATAGCTATTCTTTTACAAATTTCAGGGCTTGGATGTTTTCTATTTGTATAAAGTAGATACCCGGTAAAAAGTGCGAAATATCAATATTGGTGGTTGAATGAATTAAACTTCCGGAGCCGAGTGTTCGGCCCAAAAGGTCATAAATACGATATTCTTCCTTCTCTACCTTCTGATGGTCTCGAATAATGGTTAGCACATTTCCTGCAGGGTTCGGGTAAATTAATGGGGTCGTCAAAACGTTGCGTATTGGAACACCGAAAGCATTTCCGCAAGGGGATACCGTTGCACCTCCAGGTGAGCCACGTTTACAGTATGATTTCCAGTTATTGGAGCGGCTAAAATTGGTAGAGTCCTTCATTAATTCTAAAGTATATCCTTTCCCATTGGCTAATGTATCCCAAGGTGGTATTGAGCTGTATTGAATCGACTGAAGAATTCTATTGTTTTGATCGTAAATTACCAAGGGGTAAGTTCCGTTCGAAAGGCTTAAAGCGCTGAATTGCTCTTTGTTTGCTATATACGAATGATAATTATTAAAGGCTGCTGTATCGGCCGATAAAACCAAATACGTATTGCTTAGGGTTGGTTTTGTGGCTACAAAGGAGTTTAATGTGTTGTTCGACCGAAAGCTAAACTTGCTAATGTTGGTGGTGTTATTGGAAGTGATGAAGAGCTCAATCCATTGGCCATCGTTGGTTGAGTTTTGTGGGGCGTAGTTTAATTCACTTATCAGCACTCGATCGACACAGTTACTCTGGGCTTTGCCCGGTGAACCTTGAATACAACCTTCCTTCCAATCAACCACGGTGCTGTTGTTTTTCGATTCTGTAAGGCTCTCCAAGGTTCTTCCGTTTCCATTGGCTCCCTGATACCAGTTTGCCGCATTACTGTAAAATGCTTTACATGCCGTAGTTTGTGCATAATCGCGTAAGGAAATACTATCGGAAATGACCGAAAGTTTTAAATTCAAATAGTGTACCTGTTGCACCGCAGGATAAATGGCATGAAATGCTGAAGTGTCATTACTCAAAACCATATAACTCTTAGCCGCAATACTAAAGGGCTCGGTAAATACGAAATAATTTAAGCTGCTATTTTGCACCACCCAGTTTTGAAGACTAATGGGCTGATTTGATCTATTGAATAGTTCCACCCATTGACCACTATTATTAAAGGTATCCGACAAATAATTTATTTCTGAAAAACTAAGGTCGGAGGTTAGTGCTGGATTGCACGGGAAAAGCATCGGCGTGCCGGGAGATCCATTTAAACATCCTGTAGTCCATGATTGCGTGTCGGCTTCATTTAGCGTGTCATGAATAAGTTCAAGTGTATACCCTCCTCCATTGGCCAAAGGCCATGTCGCATTTTGTATTGTATAATAAGCACTGTTCATAAGCACCGTATTATCATAAATTTTCATTGCGTTTTTTATCGTATCCAGCTTGAATGAAATCCATTTAAAGTTTCTACTAAAGGGATGTTGTTGTTTAAATAAGTTGGAATCGTTTACAATGGTTATATAATCGTTTGCCGGAAGGGTGTAACCTATTTTCAAGGAGTCGGTGGCATTAAATTTAAAGGTATAACTACTCAAATTCAGGGCGTTGCTCGTGGTGTTTTTAAGTTCAAACCATTGCCCCGAATTCATTGTTTTATTCGATTTGTAATTTATTTCGGAGATGATAAGAGTTGGTTTCGTGCAAGGTGTAAAGGCCTTTCCCGGAGAGCCTTTTAAGCATCCACTCTGCCAATCGAGGGGCGTGATTGGATTTTTAACAGTATTTCTTTTTTCCAACGTATAGCCTAAGCCATTGGGCCCTTGCGACCATAAAGAATCGTTACTGAAAAAAGCTTTACAAGCCAAGAATCCTCGATAGTCAACTAGTTTTATGGAGTCGCCGGTGGTCGTGAAAAGAAGAGGGGGTATAAAAGCTACATTGGTTACCAAAGGAAACTGCTGCTTGAATTTAACGGAGTCGGTGGCGAACACCCAATAACCTTTTGCCGGCACCATTATGTTTTTATTTATTGGGTAGCTTCTTTTTAAATCGAAACCAGCTAAATGCCAGTTTAACAAGGGCAGTGCAGTAGTCGATTGGTTCTCTAGTTCAAACCAAAATCCGCTATTGCTATTGGCGTCTGATAAATAATTTATTTCGGTAATATGGATGTCGCTGGTGAGGGCCGGGTTACAAGGTAGGATTGATGATGTACCAGGAGAACCGCCATAACAACGGGTTGCGAAACTACTAGCCTCAAATGGGTTCAAGCTGTCGTTTATCATTTCTAGTGTGTAACCCGCTCCGTTGGCGGCCAAGGGAAAAGGTAAGGTATCTTTGTAACGTAAATTTAACCATTGCTCATTGAGGTCGAAAAGTTGAATGATATCACCCTTTATATTGAAGCCTGGATTAGCCATGAAAATGGCGTTCTGCACAAAAGGATTGGCGTCACAAAATTTAGAGGAGTCGAAGGAAATGGCATAGAATTGTTTAGGAGCCAGTATTACATTCTTGCGAAAGCGATAAATGGTGGTGTCGAAAGCTTTTCTGAAATAATAGTTATCCAAGTTAACGGAAACGGTATCGGTGTTTATTATTTCAAACCAAAAGCCTTGATTGAAATTTAAATCAGCGTTGTAATTTATTTCAGAGAAATTCAATTTGGATTTATTACAGTTTTTAAATGCAGTGCCTGGAGAACCGGCAAAACAACCATCAAACCAGCTGGATGCCGAATTAAGGTTGGAGGTGTCTTTTTTGAGTTCTAATGTTTTCCCAAGTCCGTTGGCTTCTGTTAGAAGTGTGGCATTTAAGGCCGACTTCATCTTTATGATGCTGTTGCCGTTAAAATCTTTTAATACGATAGAGTCTCCATTGGCAATGAATTTCCACTTGTCGAGGGCATAGGTTTTAGTAATTAAAGGATGCCATTTCTTGAATTTAACCAGGTCATTACAAAGCACTACATAGTCGTTTTTCTTTAAAATAGTTCCTTCTTTTAGAACATAGGAGGTATCGCTTGCCGCAGTATGTGCAAGGGTGAAATCGGTAAGGTCTAAATCCAAGGTGTCGAAATTGTGAAGCTCTATCCAACCGCCATCATCGGCGTATAATGGTGGATTTAGGTTAAGTTCGCTTACCGATACCTTTGCCGTTAATCCTGGATTGCATACCTTGTGATAGCGTTTACCGGGGCTTCCGTACAAACAACCCAGCGTCCAGTTGCCTCCTACGTCGCATTGGAGGGTGTCGTTTTTTAGTTCGATGGTATAACCTGTACCATTGGCACCATTGGGCCATGGGGCTGCGGTGTCGGTATAATAGATGTTCTGGTACAATAAATTGGTATTGGTAAATAATCGTATGGCATCGCTTTTATTGCTAATGCCGAAATTGAAATTTCCGATACGGTTTTTAAACGTAGGGTTAAAGGATTTAAACTTGGTGGTATCCGAACATACGATTAAGTAATCGTGGGGTTGTATCGTAAGGTTAGGAGGGAAAACGAAACTATGAGAGCTATCTTCATCTTTGAATACATAGCCTCCAATATTTTTAGGGCTATTGCTATTGTTTTTTAACTCAAACCAGTCGCCGTTATTATGAGTAGTTGCTGCTGTATAGTTTATTTCAGTCACATTCACATCCTGCATGCATCGACCGTAGGCTCTCCCGGGGGAACCTCCAATACAGCCTTCAAACCAATCGGTAGCACTGCTATACGAATTGTTTATTCCGAAATGTTCCAATGTTTTCCCTGCTCCATTCGCACCCTGTGGCCATGGCCATTGGTTAGAGTAAATAAAGCTAAAAATGGGATATGAATTCATGTCATATAGGGTTAACCTTCCTTCATTATTATTAAAGCCAAAACCCAGATTCCCCAGTTTGTTTTTTACATTGGGATAAACTTTATTGAAGAGAACGGTGTCTTCACAAATGACGAGATAGGAGAAACTAGGGATAGAAATATTCGGAAATTTTCTCGAAGTAGCCCCACCATTTGCTGAAAAAACAGAATTTATCAGATTGAGTGCACCTGAAGAGTTATTGTAAAATTCAATCCAGTTACCACCATCCAGGTTTTTATCAGAATTGTAGTTTAGTTCTGAAACCAGGAGTCTGTTGGCCGCAGGCGATTCGGCACAGGGGTTATGCCACCCAGGCATATATAAGTTGAGCCATGTGCTTCGACCTCGATACCAGTTTTTTAGCCACGATATTTCTTGGCTATAGGCGGTACTGACATGGCCGTTATTGAGGTCACTGCCCAATATTACCCAACGTGTAAAATGGCGTAGCTGAGGAACGTAAAGGTAGGCTGCAATGGAGTCGACATAGGAGTTGATATTTTCTGTCGAAAGTAACGAGTAGTATAAACTCGTCCATCGACATCGTAATTGATCGCGGTAATAGTTTTCTGAGTTCAACCGATCGAACCACCAGAGCGTATTGTTGGCGGTACAGCCCGACCAGCCACTGGTATCATTGGAGTTACAGAAGGAGGCATTTCCCAAACTGAAGTTATAATCCCATACCGGACCCATAACTAATTTCCCCCCTTGTGAATCTTTATTTTTGAAGAAATAGGTGCTTGCCCTATAGGCATCAACATTATGCGTAATTTCAGATAGAATAAAATAGTCGATGAAAGAACCGACATCAATATATTTCCGATAACCTGTTGTTAGATTGGTTAAATTAGTGCCGATTAAATTTTGTTCAAACGAGTCGATATAATTCTCAATATAGTTACGCTGTGCGCCGGTGATATCCAGTCCATTGGGATCAGAGGTTTGAAATCGCACACTCTTGGCTTGTCCGTTATAGGTAACAATATGTGAATTCCAAGTGCCTAAGCCAGGATCCGCGTTCCAATCTACTTTGAAAATGTATCCCCCGGTGAGGGAGTCGCCGGCATTATGATTTGGTTTTATTTGTGAAATCGCAACTCTTTCTTTGTCAATTTTTATTTTCTCCATCATCACATAAACCCCTACATATTGGGTGTCGAGAAACACTTCTACAAATTTACATCGTGGCCCATACCAGCCCATTTTTCTTGCTAAGTCATAGATCATCACGTTACGCATCAAGGTTTTGTCATTCCACGGCGCGTAGAGTATAAAGTCGCTTTCTTTCGGGAAATCAAAAATTTTCACATTATCGGGTAATGCCATCGAATCGTAGGTGGTAACGCCATACGACTTTTGAGGAAAATTTATAGAAGAGGCTCCATGCAGTTCCACCCCGGCTTTTCCACTATATTCGGTAGCCGAATCGGTCATGTGATTTTGTTTGTTTCCATTCGATATAATACGCATCCACATTGTTTTCTTTGGCTCATTAATAATAACTTGATTATTGGTGAGTATTTGTACGATGGGCAGATGGCTGTAAAATGGGGGGGCAAACCAAGTAGGGTTTGCTCCATAAACGACGCTGCTATTGTTTAATCCTACCATTAGGTAAGGCAGCGCTGAGAGGTCATTATCGCCACCACTGGTGGTATTGTTATGGATTTGTATACAGAATACATTAGTGCCGTTTTTTACTAGAGCCTTGATGGTTTCTTTATCGATAAAGAAGTATTCGGCTTTTACACCTCGATACAAACCAGCTTCGTGAGCGGCAGTGGCGAGGGTATTATACGTTGGAATTACGCCAACAACACCGATGTTTTTACGTTTTACTTCTACATTATTGATATATGCCACAAAGCCATCATCGTAATCGATACTTAAGAGCAATTCGATTATTTTTGAGGTATCGGTAATTGAAAATTGTTTACGCATAAAAAGACTGCTGCAATTGGCCGTAACCGTGGCGTCGTCATTGTCGCCGTAGCCGATTCCGCCATTGCCCGATGACCAGGAAGCATCATTAAAGTTTAGCTTTCGCCAATTACTGTCTGGCTCGGAGAGGCCTACAAAATATTTCCATTGCTGATTACCATTGACGACTGTTTCAAAGTGATGCACCGTGTTGGAATAAAAATAGGTATTCTGTGCGTCGGAGCTAATGGCAAGAATTAAGGCACAGAGAAGGAGGTAGATGTTTTTCATCAAAATGAAATCTTTTGACAATATTACGATATTAATTTGAGAATTTATTTTTCTATAATCGATAGGATATTGCCTTGACCTGGCCCTTGCCTCCAGAAGCTTCATCAATAAACGCTCGATTGAACAGGGTGGAAATTGCGTGGGCTCTAAAAATCACGAAACTAAATTTGTAATTGCGTGAATCGTTTAATAAATTCGCACAGCATTAGGTAGATGCCATTTCGACATATCATTCTTCATGGGAATATTTAATTTTTTAACTCAGGAACTGGCTATTGATTTAGGTACAGCGAATACTTTAATTATTTTTAAAGACAAGGTGGTGGTTGATGAACCATCAATAATTGCAAAAAACCGAACCACTGGTGAGGTCGTCGCCATAGGCAATCAGGCGATGCAGATGCATGGCAAAACCCACGACAACATTCGAACCATAAGACCATTAAAAGATGGTGTTATTGCTGATTTTCAGGCTGCTGAGGAGATGATTAAAGGGATGATTAAGATGATTAACACCGGAAGGAGATTATTCCCCCCTCAATTACGAATGGTGATTTGCATTCCGAGTGGCATTACCGAAGTAGAAAAAAGAGCGGTGCGTGATAGCGCTGAGAAGGCCGGTGGAAAAGAAGTTTATATGATTCATGAGCCGATGGCAGCAGCCATTGGAATAGGTATTGACGTAAGTGAACCCAAAGGGAATATGATCATTGATATTGGGGGTGGAACCACCGAAATTGCCGTTATTGCGTTAAGTGGTATTGTATGTGATCAATCGATTCGAGTGGCAGGGGATGAATTTACGGAAGACATTATTGAATATATGCGTCGCCAGCATAATTTGCTTCTTGGAGAGCGTTCAGCCGAGAGGATAAAAATAGAAGTGGGATCAGCACTCACCGAATTAGAAAAACCACCGTCTGACTTTGCAGTGAATGGCCGCGACTTAATGACTGGCGTTCCGAAGCAGGTGACGGTATCTTACAGTGAAATTGCACAATGTTTAGATAAGTCGATATCGAAAATTGAAGAAGCGATTTTACGTGCATTGGAACTTACTCCTCCCGAACTTTCAGCCGATATTTATCAAACCGGTCTTTACCTTACCGGCGGTGGTGCACTCATACGAGGCTTGGATAAAAGAATTGCGCAGAAAACTAAATTGCCGGTTTACGTAGCTGAAGATCCTTTGCGTGCCGTCGTGCGAGGTACTGGTATTGCACTAAAGAATATTGCCACGTTCAAGTTTTTAATGCAATAATTTTACACTTTGTTTTGGTTCAACCGGGCGATCGATGATTAACAGAATATTGAATTGTAAATTAGCCGGATAGGATTAACTTATTTCAATTTACTAAATACTTTTAACGAAATACTCCCTCCAGTTTTCTATTTCAATTTACCCATGCAACAACTTTTTTATTTCTTCATACGATATAAAATCTTTTGGGTTTTTATATTTTTTGAGGCTCTGTCATTGGTGTTGGTGTTTAATAGCAGCCCTTACCACAAAGCAAGTTATGTTAATACGGCCAATGGTTTTACGGGAAGTATTTATGCTGTTTCTAATTCGATCAATCAATATTTTCATTTGCGTCGAATCAATGACAGCTTGGCGGAAGAAAATGCAAGGCTTTATTCTGCCTTATATAAAAGCGATTCAAGTACGCATAAGGCTGATACGCTTCTTTCTATTGATACGGCCAACCATTATGTCGGTCGTTTTGTTTATATAGCGGCTGATGTTGTACGTAATTCTACAGCAAGCAGTAATAATTACTTAATGCTCAATGTGGGCTCTGCCAATGGCGTTACCAAGCAATGTGGGGTGGTGTGTAATGAAGGTGTGGTTGGAATTGTTTTGGATGTAAGCGAGCATTTTTGCACCGTCATTTCATTATTAAATAGCAATGTACGAATTAGTTCTAAATTGGACAGTATCAATAATACGGGCACTTTACTATGGGATGGCCGAAGTCCGGAATTCGCTCAGATCAACGATATTAATAAACATGTAAAAGTGGAAGCGGAACAACGAATTTCCACGAGTGGTTTAAATTATTTTTTCCCTCGGAATGTAACCATTGGAAATGTATTTGAATCGAAAATAGTGGGAAACACGAATAATATCACGGTAAAACTTTCCACCTCATTTGAAACACTGTATAAGGTGTATGTGGTTAAAAACCTCGACGTTGAAGAGCAACAGAAACTATCTAACAGTATAAAATAAATATATTAAAGTGTATCGCGACATACTTATACAAACCATTCGATTCTTTTTCCTTGTGTTTCTGCAAGTATTTGTGGTTAATCAAATGTTACACTACAATGGAGTTAATCCCTATATCTACCCTTTGTTTATTTTATTACTTCCTGTAAATACGTCGTACTTTTTGCTATTATCACTTAGTTTCTGCATTGGTTTTTTTGTTGATTTATTGCAGTTCACTTCGGGTATCCATGCCGCAGCTACTGTTTTAACAGGGTTTCTCCGAATCTTTTTTTTACGTTTCTCTTTAAGTAAAGAAAATTACGAGAAAAATATTGATCCCAATATAAAGGAGAAAGGTGTCGCTTGGTTTTCAATTTATGCGTTGATACTTTTGTTTATTCATCATTTTGTCTTGTATTTTTTAGAGGTATTTACGTTCAGTGAATTTTTCTTCACCTTTTTAAAAGCGGTGTTAAGTGCTTTCACTTCTGTTTTGATTATCATACTCATCGAATATTTGTTTATGCCAACATCCAAGAAAGTCTAAGCATGCAAAATCTCGATCAGCGTAAAATTACCTTCTATGTCATCTTTTTGCTGGTAGCATTTATTTTTTTGATTCGATTATTTTTTCTTCAGGTAGTAAATACGCGTGTGGTGGAAGCCGGAAGGCTGGAAGAAACCATTTATCCTTCTCGGGGATTAATTTATGACCGGTATGGTGAATTGATGGTTTATAATGATGCTATCTATGATTTAATGATTTATCCTAGACAGGCAAAGAACATTGATACCATAAATCTCTGCGAGATTCTGGGTATCAACAAATCGGAGTTTGTGGCAAGAATTACTGCCATTGTACACGATACCTTACATTACAAAAGTACAAAACCCTATGTACTCGAAAAGGAGTTATCGGAAAGAATGTATGCTACGCTGCAGGAAAACAGGTATCGGTTTTCCTGTCTAACCATCCAAACCCGAACCGACAGGAAATACCATCATGCCAGTGGAGCACACTTACTTGGCTTCATTCGAGAGGTGAGTGAACAGGATATATTAAATTCAAAAAATTCATATCTGAAAGGAGAGGCTATTGGAAAGTCGGGGTTAGAAAAGAGTTACCAGGATACCCTCCGGGGGCGTAAGGGGATGAGTTTTTTTATTCAAGATGTTGCAGGCACCAAAAAAGGAGCTTATAAGGAGGGAAAAAACGATATTCCTGCCATTCCAGGAATCGATTTATATCTATCGATCTCGGTGAAACTTCAAAATTACGGTGAAGAGCTCATGCAGAATAAAGTAGGGAGTATTGTTGCCATTGAACCCGAAACGGGGGAAATTCTTGCGATGATTAGCAGTCCGGGATATGATCCAAACTTATTAATTGGCAGAGAAAAAAATAAAAACTATGCGGTATTGAACGATGACCCTGCAAAAGTTTTATATAATCGCCCGTTAGATGCGACGTATCCTCCGGGATCTATATTTAAAAGTATGCAAGCCTTGATAGGGCAGCAAGAGGGGGTGCTGTTTGAAGATACGCGTTACCCCTGTAACCGGGGCTATCCGGTGATGGGCGGAAAACCGGGGTGTCATTCACATCCTTCTCCACTTAACTTAATTCAAAGTGTAGCATACTCCTGTAATTCATATTATTGCTATGTTTTTCGCAGTATTGTTGATGAAAAGCGTTTTAACAATATTGAAGATGGTTATCGAAATTGGTATAATAAAATAAAGCAGTTTGGTGTGGGACAAAAGTTAGGTGTTGATTTGCCATTTGAAAACGCGGGTATCTTGCGGTCGGTTGAATATTATGATAAAGTATATGGGAAAAGAAGCTGGAAGTCATCCAATTTAATTTCTCTTGCCATTGGTCAAGGAGAACTAGGTATTACCCCAATGCAAATGGCGAATGTGGTGTGTATCATTGCTAATAGAGGCCACTATTTTATTCCGCACGCGGTAAAGAAAATAGGAGAGAGTGGGGATATTGAAAATAAATTTAAGGAAACCCATCGTGTGGCAGTAGAAAATAAATATTTTGAATATGTAATTGAAGGAATGTATCAGGTGGTGCAAAATGGTACGGCCTCGAACTGTAAAATTCCAGGCGTGCCATACTGTGCTAAAACCGGAACGGCACAAAACCCACATGGTAAGGATCATTCGGTATTTGTTGCTTTCGCGCCTCGCGACAATCCGAAAATAGCTATTGCATGTGTGGTGGAGAATGCTGGATTTGGTGCTGATTGGGCGGGCCCTATAGCAAGTCTTATGATTGAAAAGTATTTAACCGATTCTGTTTCACGAATGAGTATGGATGATCGGATGAAGAAAGGAAATTTAATGCCCGAAGTATATTACCGTGATCGAAGAAAAGAGAATGCAAAGGAATCACCGAAGGCCATAGAACCCAAGAAGGCAAATGAATAATGGGAAAAATATTTTTTTGTGATTTTAATCATGTTTTACAAAACGGTAAAACGGTATATTTGCTCTTAGCAGTTAAAAATGCTATCTATGAAATATCCTTTTGTTATTGCCATTGCCACAGTACTACTTTTTGTTTCCTGCACCAAAGATGATCATATCGTGCCACCGGTGGTAAAGCCACCACAAGGCATTGATCTCAATATTAGTTATCATGTTGATAATGCTCCTTTCGTTACGAACTCCTTTATCTATAGCACTCAAGCTGGATATTCGTATAACTTAACCACATTGGTTTATTACATCTCGGAGGTGAATTTAATCAAAGCAGATAGTAGTAACGTATTAATAAAAGACTATCAATATCTTGATGCACTTTCTAGTGCAACGAATCAACTATCATTAAAAGATATTCCGGTGGGCAACTATATTGGCTTGAAATTTAATATTGGGCTTGATGCCATTCATAATAAATCGTTTGCCTTGCCTTCGACAACAGAAAATGTTAACATGCAATGGCCCGATATGATGGGCGGTGGTTATCACATGATGAAGCTGGAGGGCAACTATAAAGACCTGTCAGGTACCTATGGCTTTGCTATGCATCTCGGTACGGATACCTGTCTTGTGCCGGTGAAACTATTTAAGTCGATTTCCATCATCAAGGATGCAAAAACGGCAATCCATCTTAAAATGAATATTAATGAGTGGTTTCGAAATCCAAACCAATTTGATTTTAATATAGATGGAAATTATATAATGGGTAACATTACCAATATGATGAAAATCTCAAAAAACGGAGTCGATGTTTTTAGTTTTTAATACCATGAAGAAATATATTATTGTACTTGTTGCGTTTACTATTATCGTAATTGCCTGTCGTAAAAAAGTATCTTTACCGAGTAGTTTTACGCCAACACCCTATGAATTAAAAGTGCCGAAAGGCTTCCCCACACCCGTTGTTCCGCTTGAAAATCCATTAACAGTAGAAGGCGTGAGTTTGGGGCATATGCTCTATTACGATCCAATACTCTCGAGCAATGGAAAGACGTGTAACTCTTGCCATTTTAACGATAAGTCGTTTTCTTCGCCACTTTTTATATCTAAAACAGGTGTTAAAATAAGTGTGCCTCCACATGTTAACTTAGCGTGGAATCCTGAGTATAATTGGGACGGGACAGCACCTAAATTGGACCTTCTTCCATTGGCCGACTTTGGCCCTGATTTTTTCAATACCAATATGCCTGATTTAGTGCAGAAAATAAAAAATCATCCGAAGTACCCTTTGATGTTTAAGCAGGCATTTAATATCGATGATGTTGCACAATTAACTAGCGACGAGCTGCAACTAAAAATTGTATATGCGCTCTCCCAATTTATGCGTACCATGATATCCTCCAATTCAAAGTTTGATAAAATGATACGTCATGAAGCCAATTTAACATCGGAAGAGATGGATGGCTACCAAACCTTTTCCACCGAAGTCGGGGATTGTTTTCATTGCCATGGATACCCCTTGTTTACGAGTAATACCTTTAATAATAATGGATTAGATTCAATTCATTTAGGAGCCGATTTAGGACTCTTTATCGTTACCAAAAATGATTTTGATAAAGGTAAATTTAGTGCTCCAACCCTACGTAATATAGAACTTACAGCACCCTATATGCACGATGGCCGATTCCAAAGTCTTGAGGAAGTGGTGGATTTTTATAACGCTGGAGTGCACTGGAACTCACCCAATATTGATCCACTAATGACCAAAGCAGCAAAGAAATATGGACTCAATCTTTCTTCAACTCAAAAAGCCAATCTTGTTAAATTTTTAAAGACACTTACCGATACTACTTTTATTCATAATCCAGCATTCATCAATCCATTATAGCCTTTTCGTTGATAGGGATTTTGAAGTTTATCGTTTTCTGAGATGTTACCTTGGCTTCATTTACCAAATAAGTGTACCTTTGCTTTTTGCAAAAAAATAATGAACCAAGCACAGAGCAGCACAAGAAGAGAAGTAATGACCCATTTGGGTAACGACATCGATAAATATTCCAACGAATTTTTAAAATCAATTGATTCTAACTGGCAACCGGGTGAGCTACTACCCGATTCATCAAGTGAACGTTTTTTAGAGGAGATTCAAGTAATACAAGGACAATCGGAAAATTTAAGTTACGACTTGCTAGCCGTATTAATTGGCGATACGATTACAGAAGAGGCCTTACCCACCTATCAATCATGGTTGGTGAGTATGAATGGAGTAGAAGCCCAGAAAAGTGAAGGGTGGATGAAATGGATACGAGGTTGGACATCGGAAGAGAACAGGCATGGAGATGTGCTTAATCGTTATTTGTATTTAAGTGGAAGAGTGAATATGCCCAAATTTGAAGCCTCGGTGCAATACCTTCTGAATGATGGTTTTGACATTCAAACGGGCAACGATCCATACAAGAGTTTTGTTTATACTAGTTTTCAGGAAACGGCTACGAATATATCACACCGCAGAGTTGGCACCTTGGCCAAACAGAGTGGTAATTTGGTGCTTTCTAAAATTTGTGGGTTAGTAGCTAGCGATGAAGCTAGGCACGCAAAGGCATATAAAACGTTTGTTGAACGAATTTTCGAACTCGACCCTAGCGAGATGATGAAAGCTTTTGAGTTTATGATGCGTAAGAAAATTGTAATGCCGGCCATGTACCTACGCGAAGTAGGAGAGAAGGTAAATACCTTTGCTAATTTCAGTGATGCTGCACAAAGGCTTGGTGTTTATACTTCCATCGACTATATTGAAGTAATGCAAGATCTTATTAATGACTGGAAAATAGCGAAAATGGGCCATTTGTCGGATGAAGCGGAAAAAGCCAGAGACTATATTATGTCGCTTCCCGACCGCTTATTGCGAATTGCAGAACGGATGCGTAACCCAACCATAGAGCATAAGTTTAGCTGGATCATAGCCTAATACGAAGGTGTGTTTTGGTACCTCTAGCGTTTAATACGATGATCTTATGCCAAGGGTATCACGTTTTTTTTATCTTACCACCACCATTTTTTGCGATATCGGTTGATTCGATTCATTGTAAGCAGGGTTCGTGCTGACAATGAAATAGATTCCAGTAGCAAGGTTTTCGATGGTTATCGTGTAGGCGTTATCAGCGTTTAACGCAATCCGTTGGATGGTTTGGCCGAGTTCATTTAGAATCATATATTCGACTTTAGCATTCGACTCAATGGTAACGGTGCCCTTATTTGGATTTGGGAATATACGTGCTATGTTATTTTCAGAACAATGGGTAGCGGTGATTTTTGAATACTTGAAATGACCACTAAAATCGGTTTGCTTAAGGCGGTAGTAGTAATCTGTATTTTGAGTATTATTGGTGGTAAAAGAATATTTAAGCGTTTGAATACTATTAGTAGCGCCTTTGATCCTGCCTATTTCCTGAAATTCTTTTCCATCTGTGGTACGTTCTAACGTGAAATACGCATTATTTGTTTCGGTGGCCGTTGCCCATATAAAGTTAACCTTGTTCTTGTTGCAAGTGGCATTGAAATAGAGCAATTTAATAGGTAATGGAGAAAAGCTATTACAGGTAAAAACATTTTGGTTAATCGTTGTTCCATCCCCCAACTGCCCAAAATTATTCCACCCGGTGGTACAAAACTGGTTTCTTTCTGAACCCAATCCTATACTGTGTTGACCATTTGCACTGATGCTTAACCAATTTGTTTCAGTTCCTATTTGGGTTGGTGTTATTTGGTCGGCATTGGTTCCATCGCCTAATTGCCCGTAGGCATTTAAACCCCATGCCCAAAAGGTTCCATCCGATTTTAATCCGAGGCTATGAAGATAACCTCCAGCTATCCCGATCCAATTATTTCCCGATCCAATAGCTATTGGGTGGTTTTGGTCCGAACGGGTACCATCGCCTAATTGCCCATAAACATTATAACCCCAAGCCCAAAGTGTACCATCAGATTTTAAACCAAGGCAGTGATAATAGGCTGCAGCAATACCCACCCACTTGGTATCGGTACCCAGTTGTACCGGTGAATTACGGCTAATATTCGTTCCATCTCCTAATTGTCCCTGGGTATTGTCGCCCCAAGCCCAGATGGTTCCATTTGATTTTAGGCCAATGGAATAAAATTGTCCACCTGCAACACTTATCCATGTATCTTCTGTGCCCACTTGTGTTGGAATCGTTCGTTCCGTATTCGTTCCATCTCCAATTTGTCCGTTACCATTATAGCCCCATGCCCATAGCGTTCCATCGGCTTTTAGGGCGAGAGAAGTGTATTGGCCTGCAGCTATACTTACCCAATTCGTATCGATACCAATTTGTATCGGACTATTTTTATCGGCATTTGTTTCATCCCCAAGTTGCCCGCTGCCATTCCAGCCCCAGGCCCATAGGGTGCCATCCGATTTCAGGGCAAGGGAGTGCGAGTTACCTGCAGCAACACCAACCCATTTTGTATCGGTTCCTACTTGTACGGGGCTAGTTCTGTTGGTGTCGGTGCCATCGCCTAACTGCCCTCGATTATTAAAGCCCCAAGCCCATAGTGTACCATTGGCTCTTAAACTTAAGCTATGACCCGCACCGGCCGCCACACTCATCAGTTTATTATCTGTTCCTGTTTGCGTTGGGGAATTGCGATTTATGGTGGTTCCATCACCCAACTGTCCGTTTGTATTCAACCCCCAAGCCATCGCGGCCCCATCCGATTTTAAGCCAATGCTATGGCCTCCTCCAGCGATAATAGCTACCCAGTTATGGTCGTTACCTAATGGCAAAGGGGTGGTTTGGCTGGAATTGGAACCATTGCCGAGTTGTCCATAGGCATTGTCTCCCCAAGACCAAAGGGTACCGTTTGATTGCAAGCCGAGGGTATGATTGCTGCCTGCAGCTATGGCTACCCAGTTATGGTTGGTACCTATTGGTGTCGGATCGTTTTTTTGTGTGATGGATCCATCACCGAGTTGTCCATCTGCATTATTCCCCCACGCAAATAGCGTTCCATCAGATTTTAATCCAAGGCTGTGATTACCACCAGCCGAAATACCAACCCATTTGGTGTCGGTACCTACTTGAATGGGACTTGTTTTTTGAATGGTGGTGCCATCACCGAGCTGTCCATAGTCGTTGTTTCCCCAAGTGAAAATAGTTCCGTCGGATTTTAATCCGAGCGTATGGTTATAGCCTGATGCAATGAGTATCCATTGATTATCGAAACCTATTTGTAGTGGGGCAATTCTGTGAGTGGTGGTTCCATCGCCCAATTGGCCATCCGTATTGTTTCCCCATGCCCATAAGGTACCGTTCGATTTCAATGCAAAGCTTAGACTGTCGCCTGTTGCAATGCCAATCCATTTATTATCGCTGCCTACCTGTGTTGGGGTTAGCCTTTCGATAAGGGTCCCGTCGCCAATTTGTCCGTTCAAATTATTCCCCCAAGTCCATAGGGTCCCATCGGTTTTCAAGCCAACGGTATGGCTCCTGCCAGCGGTAACCATCAACCATTTATTATCTATTCCTATTTGAACAAAATTATTCCTGTCCAGGGTTGTTCCATCGCCTATTTGCCCATTTGAATTTGCGCCGCAGGACCATAGCGTGCCGCCTCTTATTTCTAAGGTATGATTGGCTGTACTACCCGATGCGATTCTTTGGTAATTTGCTTTATAAGCGACTGATTTTTTAATGTTGGCCCGATTGATTTGAGCAATCGTGTCGATTGAAGGCAGGAGCGCTATCGTTATTAGTAATGCTATAATTTTGTTTTTCATTTTCCTCCGGGTATTTAATTTTATGCGAGATTCATAAAAAGACAAATAGGTTTATATTCTGTTCTGTATTAATTCTTCGTGCGATAGAAAGGATAGAATGATTTAGAAATGGAAAACAACAAATGGTGTTTTTTAATCGTCTATCTCAGAAGATTATTCTTAAGCAGGGGAGCCGGACTAAACTTGAAATTTATCGGATACCGTAAAATTGGCTACTCGTGATTCTTATCAGGGTAGTGTTTCCGTATCAATGATTTGCGACACCTAACATTTTCGAGCATTTCGGTTAATACGTAAAACCACATAAAATGATAATACCCAAAAAGCGAAATTGAAAATAGGGAGGCAATGATAGTTTGCTCACAGCTTAATAAAAGTTGGTTAAAAGTAACCAGCGGACAATTGAACTGAAGAAGAGAAAATCAGTTATCAAAAGGCAATCCTGATTGCGGTTTGCGATTCAAATATAGGAGGATATACAGGGCATTTCCAAACAAAAAATATAATAAATATATCTTTTTTGGGGCTACGATGTGTGGCAATAAATGGCCATGCAAACCATTGAAAACAGGGCTTTCTGGTGTTAATGGCTTTTCTGAAATAAAGCGCTAAAAATGAAATAATGTATACTGCATGTGAGTGTATAAATTAAACGTCACTTAAATAGTTGGACTCAACCGTTTCCAATGCTCCATTTTTTCAGTGGAAGGTATCCAAAAAAGGTGCTAAAAAATGCTAGGTTGCGTTAATTGATTACAGATAGAAGCGAATAGTTTTTACCGTATTCTATCATTTGTTCAAAAAAACTCTCTGGATATTCTACGATTATATCAACAATACTCGTTCCGGCCATTACCGCGACTAAACGAGGTTGGATGAAACCTCTATAAGGCTTTAAACCCATTTTCGCATAACGTTCTTTTACTTCTTTCAATAGAACCTGATCTACTATTACACCGTAACCTTCAACCAAGGCAGAGCCGGCATTATAGTCGCCCTGAGATTTGATGCGTTGAATTTCACGTAATAATTCACCAAATAAGGTACGTAATTTTGCGTAGTCGTTTACCTTAATGAAAGTTTTTCCATCTCGTTTTACCCATTCAATCACATGGTCTTTTTTGCCATGCTCATAGGCCCATTTTGATACTAATTGACGATTTCTCATGTGAGCCTCCTCTAAGTTTTTACCTAGCTCAATGCGTGTCAATTGGGTAATCAGTCCACTTGTGATATAGTTATTGTATTCGCATTTGGCTACATCCATATTGGGCATCACGCCAATATCAATTAGTTTTTGATCCATTATAAAATACAAGCCTATTAAGTCGGCACGAGCTTCTTCTAGGCAAGAGGCATAATTTTTAAGGGTTTTGTCGGTGGTTTCTACACCGGGTTCAAGCTGCCCACTGGCATGCCCAATACATTCGTGCATATCGGTATGCAAGTCGCCTGCTAAGCTGCCATATTTTTTATTTAGCTCAATATATTCTTCACTGAAAGCAAACTCATTAAAGGGTCCTTTTTTTGCCGATGCTTCATTATAACTATGTAGTATATTAGCTAATGATACCGATTTGGAGCCATGTGAAGCACGAATCCAGTCCGAATTGGGTAAGTTTATTCCAATGGGAGTAGCGGGGGCACCATCGCCACTTTCCACAATTACCGTGATCGCTTTTGCACTAATTCCTTTCACTTCTTTCTTTTTATGTTGAGGTAGGAGTGGGGTGTGGTCTTCAAACCATTGGGCATTATCGGCAATCGTTTTTATGGTTTTGGTGGCTACTTCATCTTTTATGCTCACCACGCTTTCGAACGAACCTTTTTTACCAATGGGGTCCATATAAACTTCTATGAAACCATTAACGACATCTATTTTACTGTCTAAATCTTTCACCCAGGCGATACAATAATCATCAAAATCTTTTACATCGCCGGTGTTATAATATTTTATCAGTTTTTGCAAAGCATCTTTTTGTTTTTCATTTTCGGCAACGGTCACCGCTTTTTCTAACCAGAATACTATTTTTTCGATGGAGGCGCTATACATTCCTCCCACCTTCCAAATCTTCTCCATTACCACTCCGTTTTCTTTGATTGTTTTGCTGTTTAAGCCCCAACTTGGTGCATCGCCTTTCGTTTCAAATTTCGAGTAATAATCTTCTACTTCTTTTTGTGTAACACCTTCATAAAAATTTACCGAGGACGATTTAATGTTGTCAATATCTTTTGTTAGATCAACCAACTTCGGTTCGAATTTTTCCGAGAAAATAGATGGTTTTAAGAAGGTGAATAACGCTTCTGCTGTTTTGTACCCACCGATTCTAAATCCGCTCGCCTCGCTTTTTGCCATCAGTTGTATAAAATAGGTAGAACTACATTTGGGTATAAATTTATCATTGCTATAGTGGTGATGATTGCCATTGCTAAACCAAAAACGTCCACAGTATTCCTTGAAGTTAATCCAGTCGGCAGTATTTTTATCGCCGCTATAGGTATTGTAAATATTTTCAAGCACTTTACGAATGAGTAATCCATTTTTGTCTTTTTGGTCATAAATCATGTCACGCCCACTAAGTGCCGCTTGATATAAATAATAGGCCAAGATTTTCTGGTCCAAGGATAGCTTATCGAATCCTTCTATTTTATACTGAAGTAATTGCAAATCCGCAAATTCGTTTTCATTGAATTGGGTAGAATCACTTTTTAGGCTGTTCGTATGATTGGTAGATGAAGGATTACTGGCGCTAATCATAGTTGCAAAGATTAAGAGCGTGTAGAGGTATTTTTTCATGGATACTAAAGGTTATAATAACGGTGGCAAAAGAAACGAAAATAGTTGTCATTTTTTAAGGTTATTTTGAAAGGCGAATGGGAGGGCCGGTCGTTCTATTGCGGAGCATTGGCAATGGCATCAGCTACTCTTTGGCCATCCATGCCTGCGCTTACAATTCCTCCGGCATAGCCCGCTCCTTCACCACAAGGGTAGAGCCCTTTTATTTGCACATGTTGAAGGGTGAGGTTATTGCGTGTAATTCGCACGGGGCTGCTGGTACGGCTTTCGGTGGCTACCATGATGGCCTCTGATGAATGGTAACCTTTGATTTTATTACTGAAATTATGCAATGCTATTTTTAATTTATTCGAAATTTCGGGAGGCAAAACATGATGTAAGTTTGCCGATGTAAGCCCTGGGATATAACTATTAGCAGGCAGGGTAGAGGAATACCGATTATTCAGAAAGTCATTGATACGTTGAGCAGGAGCTTGTATTGAATGATTCGCGGCCATGAAACTATCCGACTCGATTTTCTTTTGATAATGTAACGAGGCGAGTGGCCCAAACGAATCATATTTTTGCAATTCTTTCTCATTGATGCTCACCACGAGGCCACTATTAGCAAACAATCCGTTGCGTTTGCTTGGGCTCCACCCATTGACTACCACTTCTCCAGGTGCCGTGGCAGCAGGAGCGATAATACCACCAGGACACATGCAGAAACTAAACACTCCGGTTTGATCGACTTGTGTAACCAAGCTATAGGATGCTGGGGGTAAATAGTCGGGACGCCGTTTGCATTGGTATTGGGCTTCATCAATGATTTGTTGGGGATGCTCTACCCTAACACCAATCGCTAGCGACTTCGATTCGATGAAAATATTTTTACGATGTAACAGCTCGAAAATATCGCGTGCACTATGCCCTGTGGCTAAAATTAATTTGTTAGTAGAAATTTTTAACGTGTCGTTTATGGTAATGGTCTTCACCTCATCAAACGATGTTTCAATATCGGTAAGTTTGCTGTTAAAATGAACCTCTCCTCCACAATCTTCAATGCTTTTACGCATTGAGGTAACAATTTGCGGTAGTTTGTTGGTACCTATATGTGGATGTGCTTCAAATAAAATATCAGGTTGGGCACCATGCATCACAAAGAGCTGTAAAATTTCATGGAGGTTTCCGCGTTTATTGCTTCGGGTATAAAGTTTTCCATCGCTATAGGTTCCAGCACCCCCTTCTCCAAAACAATAGTTGCTATCAGGGTTGATAATCAAGTGGCGGTTAATCTCTGCCAAATCGCGACGTCGACTCTTGACGTCTTTCCCTCGTTCAAAAATTATGGGCTTGTAACCATGGGTGATGAGTTTTAGTGCTGCGAAAATTCCAGCCGGACCAAAGCCAATGATATGCACTGGCATGCCATTGGTAACATTTTTTAGGTCGTATTGGAAAGGTTTGGGAGCGTATGGTTCATCGACGGTTATACTGGCTACGAAACGAAATTTCACGTTTCGGTTGCGTGCATCGATCGATTTTTTTTGAAGTTCAAATCCTGTAATTTGTTCCGTGTCGATTTTTAAATGCCGGGCAAACGATTGCTTTAGTAATTCGTCGGTAGTGCATTGTTCTGGGGAGAGGATAAGTTCAACTAAGTGAATCATGAGGCGTTTCTTTCAAGTGCAGTAAAGGGTAAAGCGTTTGGGATACTTTTTAAAAGCATTATGTTTCCAAGCGATATTATACAATTACTGCGGTGGGCTCAATTTTTTTTATTAGCCCTTGTAAAACATTGCCCGGTCCATATTCGCTAAATTGTGTGGCTCCATCTGCTACCATGGCACGCACACATTGCGACCATTTCACCGGTGCCGTAAGTTGAATGATGAGGTTCTTTTTTATTTCGTTGGAGTTTCGTACCCCAATAGCTACGGCATTTTGATACACTGGACAGATTGGCTCATGAAAAGTGGTGGCTTCAATAGCTTTTGCCAGTTCTTCTTCAGCCGGTTTCATGAGTGGCGAATGGAATGCTCCTCCCACCTGCAATACCAGTGCCCGTTTTGCCCCGGCTGCTTTTAGTGCTTCACAAGCTCTTTGAATTCCAGTTAAACTCCCGGAGATGACCAACTGCCCAGGGCAATTGTAATTGGCAGCTACCACAATGTCATCGGTAATCGATCGGCATATTTCCTCCACTTTCTCATCGTCGAGCCCTAAAATTGCAGCCATGGTAGAAGGCGTTAATTCGCAAGCTTTCTGCATGGCTTGCGCACGTAAGCTTACCAGTTGGAGAGCATCTTCGAAATTGAGAGACCGGTTGGCTACCAACGCACTAAACTCGCCCAACGAATGACCGGCTACCATATTGGGAACAGGGTGTTGTTTTACAAGATAGCTTATCACCGAATGAATAAACACGGCAGGCTGTGTTACCCTCGTTTGTTTTAATTCTTCTTCACTTCCACCGAACATAATATCGCTGATTCGAAAGCCGAGAATATCGTTGGCATTTTCAAAAATTTCTTTGGCTTTATACTGCCCTTCATATAATTCTTTACCCATGCCCACAAACTGAGCACCCTGACCAGGAAAAACAAATGCGTGTTTCATTGATGAAATATTTTTTTCGGTAAAAGTAATAAAAAGTGAGCAAAAGCATACTTGGTTAATGGGTTATTAAGTATTTGAAGGTGCTGGGTTAAGCTTCATTTCCAGTGCTGGTCAAGTAACAACAAAGAAACCTTGGTCTCTGTCATTAATCTTGGATGGAAGTTTTTTAAGATGAAATACAATAGATCCTTCCTTCGTCTGGATACAACAGGGTCAATACCTCCATTTTTCCGTCGCTTCATGAGTATATTGATGGCATCAGATGAACGGCATTTATAGGCTTTTTTTTGAGATCCTTCCTTCATCGGGACAATACAACAGGGTGTATTTACTAAAAACATTCCAACCTTCAGGCTTACATTATCCCTAATAATCAGTGTTGTATTGTCATCCTGACGAAGGAAGGACCTCATTCTTAAAGGAAATTACGTTAGCATCAAAATACGTCAATGGTACCTTGTTCTTCGATCTAGGATCTGCGAAAAAAGGGCTTCAGAATAGGAATGACGAAACATCATGGATACGGTCTTGGCGGATCATTTAATTTTCGCTAGCACATCAAATTCGGAATACCCCCTTCGATGGTTTACCAAGAATAAACCCATGCGAAATTTATGGTATAAATTATATATTTGTAGCATTCACCTTCTGTATTATATGAAACTTTTTCTTACGGCAACTTTCTTTTTACTCTTGATTTTTTCAGCATCTTCTCAAAATTACTGTATAAAAAATCGATTTTCATCAACGCCGCTTTTTTCTGATTCACAGATAGAGAAAGATACCAATGTTGTATTTGCTGTAGCAAAACATTGGAATAGTAATGTAATGGATTCTTTGCGAATGGATGTTTATTATCCAAGTGATGCCATTGAGACATTACCAAAACGACCCCTTATTGTTTTTGCTTTTGGTGGCGGTTTCCTTGATGGGAGTCGCACGGATTTCACCTATTTCTGCAAGGAATTTGCCAAGCGGGGTTATGTAGCGGCCACCATCGATTATCGAGTCGGATGGAACTGTGTGAATGGCACCGCTGCCTTGCTTTGTTTATGTAACGATTATATAAGTATGTATAATGCTACCTATCGTGCCGTTCAAGATTTTAATGCATCGCTGCGTTATCTGAGTTTTAAAAGTGCAAAGTATAAAATTGATACCAATTATGTTTTTGTGAGTGGAGGTAGTGCCGGAAGCATTACCGCAATGAATGCTGCCTTTACCAGCCAAGCTGAGGCCGATGCGAAACTTAGTTGGGTTCATACGTTATTAGGATCTTTAGATTCCTCAGGGAATAGTTATCCTAAAAGGTATAAGATAAAAGGGGTTCTTGATTTTTGTGGTGCCGTTTTCGATACTTCAATTATGGCCAATAACGCTGATATCGCAGTGGTTAGTTTCCACGATTCGTCCGACTGTGTCGTGCCGGCATACCATGGCTATGTAATCAATTGTACCGGAAACTGTTATAATTTGTTTACTGTAGATGGCTCTGCACTTATCTATAGGAAGGCCATCCAAAATGGAAGCTGTGCCGAACTGCATATCAATCCGGGAACCACCCATTGTGGCTCCAATCAAAATTATGTGATCGAGAATGGCAGTTGTTTCCTGAAACGGGTGATGTGCAATACCTGCAGTTCCTCTCGTTATCGCGATCAAAAGAAAATAGCAAGCTGCGATTCGCTTGCCTCAGGCATCGAACGGGGTTCGGGCAGCGAAGCCAATGGTTTTAAAGTTTACCCGAATCCTGCGCGTGATGTGCTACGTTTCGATTTTATAAATCCTATTTCATCCGGATTGATTTCCATTTATGATGATAACGGAAAGGAAGTACTACGTCAAGCCGTTAATGGGCGTAGCCTGGTACTACCTGTTTTGAATTGGAACAAAGGCCTCTACCTTGTACGACTTGAATCCGGCAATACAATACAAACCCTCCGCGTAATACTGCATCAATAGCTCGTTTAGGGCAATTCACACGGCATAAAAAAAACTCTCCAATAATTTTGGAGAGTTTTAATATTTTTGGTCTTGCCTATTTTATTTAGGCGATTGAGTAGGTGCAGTTGATGTAGGAGCAGGTTTTGTAGTAGAAGTTGAAGATGTTGATTTTTTATCACCACAAGTTTTTTTCTCCTTGCTACAGCAAGATTTTTTAGTGCCACATTCTTTTTTTGTGGTTGTTTCAGTGCTCGTTGGCTTTGTTGTTGGTCCTTGAGCGAATGCCATAGAGGCAACAAACAAAATGGCTACGGCTAATGATAATAATTTTTTCATGACTAAATAGGATTGATAAATGAGATTAATAGTTATTTATATAGCAAAGATAATTAAAACATTATTGTAATTACGAAAAAGCTTTGTAAAATTTAGTTAAGTGAAAAGTAATGGCATTCCTTATTGTAATTCGGCAATCACGGTTTCACCACCCCTTACTACTTCTTGCAGGTTAACCTTGATTTTAGTGCCTAAGGGCAGAAACAAATCCACACGAGAGCCAAACTTAATAAAACCCATTTCTCCACCTGCTGTGGTTTTATCGCCAACTTTACTGTACATAACGATACGCCGAGCCATGGCTCCTGCAATTTGTCTGAAAAGCACCGTATTCCCTTCGTTTTTCACGACCACCGTGGTTCGCTCATTTTCGGTAGATGATTTGGGATGCCATGCAACAAGGAATTTACCGGGATGGTATTTAGCATACTCAACCACTCCACCGATAGGGTAACGATTTACGTGAACATTAAAGGGCGACATAAAAATAGACACTTGGATTCGCTTGTCTTTGAAATATTCCGATTCTACTACTTCTTCGATAACGACTACTTTACCATCGGCAGGTGCAATAATCTGATTAATTGTTGCTTCCGTATTTCTCAGTGGGTTACGAAAAAATTGTAGTACGATCACAAACAAACCGATACTCATTAAAACCACGGCCTTAAAAATCCATTCGGGTGCTATTAAATGAACGCCGTAGCTGAGTAATACAAGCACTCCGATGCTAATTAAAATGGTTGGGTATCCTTCTTTGTGCAAAAACATAATGGGTGGTATTATTAATAATAAGGTAAATGGGTTAGAAGCTACGGTTCGTTTTAGTCCAATCTTTAATATATTCGGCTATTTCATGCATGGGAGTACCGGGTGGAAATAGGCGTCCGACGCCGAGTTCATTAAGTTTTTTCATGTCGTCTTCTGGAATAATTCCACCACCGGTAAGCAACACATCATTCATCTTTTTATCGTGCATCAGTTGTAATATTTTCGGAAAAACGGTATTGTGAGCACCGCTTAGGATGCTAATGCCAATTGCATCCACATCTTCCTGTAAGGCTGTATTTACAACCATTTCCGCCGTTTGACGTAAGCCGGTATATATTACTTCCATTCCTGCGTCGCGCAAGGAGGTGGCAATCACTTTTGCTCCTCGGTCGTGGCCATCAAGGCCTACTTTGGCAACGAGTACTCGTATGGGGCGATTCATAGGTGTTGGTATTTGTGTGGCGTAAATTTTAGGGTCGTTTTATAATTCGAAAAGTGTCTAAATTTTGGATGTATTGTTTCATTGAGGTAGATTGTTTGATCACTCTGCTATTAGTTTAAAGGCAAAATAATTTTTCTTTCCATTTTGAATCAATATATAGTGGTCTTTTACAATATGAGCTCGATTAATAATCAGGTTTACATCGGTTATCTTTGTTTTGTTAATGCTTACTCCACCCTGTTCGATTGCCCTTTTGGCATCGCCTTTTGATTTTGAAATGGTGGCATGAGTGGCTAATAAATCCATTATTCCTACTCCAGCATCAATAATTTTTTGCTCCAATTCGAATTGAGGGATACTGGCTACCACTTCAGCGAAAGTGTCTTCATGTAATTTAAGTAGTCCATCCATTAGGTTGCCAAAAAGAGCCTCTGAAGCAGCTTTGGCTTGCAGCAAGGCGTCATGGCTATGCACACGGATGGTAATCTCATCGGCTAATGTTTTTTGAAGTAGCCTTAAGTGGGGAGCTGTTAAATGTTCTGCCTCGAGGGTTTCCACTTCTTCTTTTGACTTGATAGAGAAAATGCGAATATACGTAGCGATATCGGCGTCGGCGGCGTTGAGCCAGAATTGATAAAATTTATAGGGTGAAGTTCGTTTAGCATCCAGCCATACATTGCCACCTTCTGTTTTTCCGAACTTGGTTCCATCGGCTTTTTTAATCAGTGGCGTCGTAAGGGCGAAGGCTTCACCACCTTCTTTCCGGCGAATTAATTCGGTACCGGTAACGATGTTACCCCATTGGTCGCTGCCCCCCATTTGCAACATCACCTGATGATTTTTCCAGAGGTAATAAAAGTCATAGCCTTGCACCAATTGGTAACTAAATTCGGTAAAGCTCATGCCTGTTTCGAGTCGCGACTTCACCGAATCTTTTGCCATCATATAATTCACACTAAGATGCTTTCCAATATCGCGTATAAAATCGAGGAACGTTATGTGCTTAAACCAGTCATAATTATTGACGATGACGGCAGCGTTGGCTCCACTGAAATCTAAGAATTTCTCAAGCTGTGCTTTTTGGCAATGGAGGTTGTGGTTTAAGGTGTTTTCGTCTAGTAAATTTCGTTCTGCGCTCTTGCCACTGGGGTCGCCTACCATACCGGTAGCACCGCCCACCAAAGCAATAGGCTTATGTCCGCAACGCTGAAAATGAAGTAACGACATGATCTGAACCAAATTCCCAACACCTAAAGAGTCGGCTGTTGGATCAAATCCGATATAGCCGGTAGTCATTCCTTTATTTAGTAATTCTTCTGTGCCGGGCATGATATCCTGCAGCATGCCTCTCCATTTTAACTCTTCAATGTAATTTTTTATCGTGCTCATTTGGTTAACAGAAACAAATATAATGGCATTTATCAAATAATTTATAGTACTTCTCGTTGCTTAATCCAGCTTCAATACAGCCATGAATGCCGACTGTGGTATTTCAACATTACCCACTTGCTTCATCCGTTTCTTACCAGCTTTTTGCTTTTCGAGTAATTTTCGCTTACGGGAAATATCTCCTCCATAACATTTTGCGGTAACATCTTTACGCATGGCACTAATCGTTTCCCGTGAAATTATTTTGGAGCCAATGGCCGCTTGTATGGCTATCTCAAATTGTTGGCGCGGAATAAGTTCTTTTAATTTTTCACAAATTTTCTTTCCCCAGTCGTAGGCTTTGTCGCGATGAATTACGGCACTAAGTGCATCAACAGGCTCTTTGTTAAGCATGATGTCGAGTTTTACCAGATGGCTTTCCCGGTATCCTATGGGATGGTAATCCAAGGACGCGTATCCTCTTGAAATAGATTTTAATTTATCGAAGAAGTCGAATACAATTTCGCCCATAGGCATTTCAAAGTTGAGTTCAACCCGGTCGGTGGTAAGGAAGTGTTGATTTCCAATAATGCCTCGTTTTTGAATACAAAGAGAAATAATATTACCCATATATTCGCTTTTGGTAATAATTTGTGCTTTGATATAAGGCTCTTCTACATAATCTGTTTTTGAAGGGTCGGGTAAGTCGCTTGGGTTGTTTACGGTTACTTCTTCTCCATTGGTTAGAAATGCTTTATAGCTTACATTCGGCACGGTGGTAATAACGGTCATATTAAATTCGCGCTCCAATCGTTCCTGAATAATTTCCATGTGCAGCATCCCTAAGAAACCACAACGAAATCCAAAGCCCAATGCTGCCGATGATTCTGGCTCGAATACCAAAGAAGCATCGTTGAGTTGGAGTTTATACATACTCTCACGTAATTCTTCAAAGTCGTCGGTATCTACGGGGTAAATTCCTGCAAATACCATGGGTTTCACATCCTCAAAACCTTGGATTGAATGCGAACAAGGGTTTGCCACATTGGTTATCGTATCACCAACTTTCACCTCTTTTGCTGCTTTAATTCCCGAAATGATATAGCCCACATCGCCCGTCTTTACTACATCTCTCGGTTCTTTTTCAATGCGTAATACGCCAATCTCTTCTGCGAAATATTCTTTCTCTGTGTTTACAAATTTCACACGGTCGCCTTTACGCATTTCGCCGTCGACAATTTTAAAATAAGCAATGATACCGCGAAAAGAGTTAAAAACCGAATCGAAAATTAATGCTTTCAATGGAGCCTTTTCTATTCCTTTTGGAGCCGGCACACGCTCTATTATAGCATCAATGATATCATAAACACCTTCTCCCGTTTTCCCACTGGCACGTAAAATGTCTTCATATTGGCAACCAATTAAGGCCACAATCTGGTCGCTCACCTCTTCGGGCATAGCACCGGGCAAATCAATTTTATTTAATACCGGAATAATTTCCAAGTTATTTTCTAGCGCGAGGTATAAGTTCGATATGGTTTGAGCCTGAATCCCTTGTGTAGAGTCGACGATGAGCAAGGCCCCTTCGCAGGCCGCAATACTTCGCGAAACTTCGTAGGCGAAATCGACATGGCCCGGAGTATCGATTAAATTTAAAACATAATCTTGGTTCTTATACTTATAGTCCATTTGAATGGCATGACTTTTTATGGTGATGCCACGTTCCCGTTCAATATCCATATCGTCCAAAATTTGTGCTTTTTGGTCGCGCTGGCTTACCGTTTTAGTGTATTCTAAAAGACGGTCGGCTAGGGTGCTTTTGCCGTGATCGATATGGGCTATGATACAAAAGTTACGTATATTCTGCATGAACTAGTTCTAAGGAGTGTAATTAAAACGCGAAGATACGGAAAAGGGACGGTTTGTAGTAGGCGCTTAACGCAGGTGCAATAGAAGTGCTTTGGCTTGAAGCCAATAGAATTATTGCGACAAATTATAATTATTAGTAGCTTTGTATCCTATTCATTTTTTTTTATGAAACCGGGTGTTTTTGTTATTTCTCTTTTTTTGTTTTTTAATGCCGGAGCTCAAAATTTCTATGACCTCAATACCATCCAAAAGGTAGAAGTTTTTTTTCCGATGAGTAATTGGGATGCCAAGATGGATTCTACCGGTATTACCGAGAACTTTATGATTGCAACTCAAGTTAAAATTAATGGAGTGAGCTTCGATAGTGTGGGCGTTAAATATAAAGGCAATAGTTCTTTTAATATAAACAATAAAAAGAATCCATGGCATATTGAGCTTGATAATGTGAAAACAAACCAAGAGTATCAAGGCTTTACGGATATTAAACTAGGAAATAACTTTGCCGACCCCTCTTTTTTGAGAGAAGTGATAGGGTACGAAATCCTTGGAAATTATATGCACTGCCCCCAAGGAAATTATGTAAATTTATTTGTCAATGGGGTGTATAGGGGGTTATATACGAATCAGGAAGCCATCACGAAAACTTTTTGTGCCAATCATTTCTACGAAAAAGACGGACCTTTTTTTAAATGTAACAAACCCGTACCGGGCTCTCCCGGTTCACCCAATTTATTGCCTTCGGCCGTCACCAATATGTCGGATAGTATTACCTATTATGCCCGGATTTATGAAATAAAGAGTGACTGGGGGTGGAAGCCATTTATACAGGCCCAGATGGAATTACAGCGTAATATCGATACCTTATGGGATGTTGATAGGGCCATGTGGATGTTTGCTTTTAATAACCTCTTTATTAATTTGGATAGTTATACCGGAAGCACGACGCAAAACTATTACGAATACATGGATAGTTATAATAAATTTAACTCCATTATTTGGGATATCAATATGTGCATGGGTGGCTTTGTGCAATTGGTTGCAGGCTCGCCACTAAGTTTTATTCAGATGCAGCAAATGGCCCCTATGGCAAATGCAACACTTGCTTCTCACCCCTTAATGCTTAAATTACTCTCCATTCCAAGGTATAAGAAACAATATATAGCACATCTACGTACCATGGTGTCAGAGGCCATTACCACGAATCAATATTACGCCTTAGGCGCATCCTTGCGAACCGTAATAGATAGTAGCGTACAGGCCGACAGCTTGAAGTTCTATACCTACTCAGCGTTTCAAACGAATTTAGATACATCGGCTTCCATCGGAGGCGCTAACCTGAAGATAGGAATCAAGCAACTGCTCGATGCACGAAAAAATTACCTCTTATCGACAACCGAATTTGTTCAGGTGCCACCAGCGATAACCACCATTACACTTGATCGATTAACACCTTCTTTGAATGATACCGTTTGGATTCGTACGAAATTGATAAACGCAAACTTTGCTACTTTGGGCATACGAGATTTAACGGCGAAACATTTTACAAAATGGACGATGTACGACGATGGTTTACATCATGATAGCCTTGCAGGAGATGGTGTTTACGGCACATACTTTAAAGTTACTTCGGGTAAGATGGAGTATTATATTTATGCGGAAAATGTTAATGCCGGGATATTTTCTCCGGCGAGGGCAGAACATGAATTTTACACCTTACTGGCCTCTATTCCTCCACTTCCTGCAAAGAGTGTGGTGATTAATGAATTGATGGCATCCAATAATAGTGTTATCGCCGACCTGGCTGGTGAGTTTGATGATTGGGTTGAGTTAAAGAACACCACGAATGCATCGATCAATCTTTCCGGTGTTTATCTCTCAGATGATCCCTTCGTGCCTGCAAAATGGGCGTTTCCGTCGGGTACACAGCTAGCGGCTAACGCCTATATGATGGTTTGGCTCGATGCCGATATTACGCAGCTGGGGCTCCATGCCAACTTTAAATTATCTTCTACAGGTGAAACTTTAATGATCGGTTATGCCAATGGTTTGGTACTCGATAGCGTGCAGTTTGAGGCGCAAAAACCCGACAGTAGTTATGGTCGATGTAATGATGGGGTGGGTTCATTTTATGTGCTCACCAAGCCCACCCCAAAGGCTAAAAATAATTGTGCGCAAGCCCTGATGATCTCCTCAGCAAAAAGTGAAGGTAGAGATGATTTTCGTATTTATCCTAACCCAATAAACGGCCATGTTAGTATCACCGGTTCTGCATTAATTCGAACCATCTCAGTGCAAAATATGCTTGGTATTGTGTTAATTAATAAAGCGTATGAAGGCGTTCTTTCCGAAACCATCGATATGTCGAAGATCGCTCCTGGAGTATATTTTGTGCAAATCAATGAAGGCTCGCGATATAGAATAGTGGTGGAGTGAAGGATTTTAATTGCACTAATTTCGATTTTTTTTTGTAAAATGATAAAGAAATTAGAGTCTTAATTATACCAGAACGTCGGCTTATTGCGTAAAGAAACACATCACTACATTTATTCTTTCCGCATCATGTTTAATCTATCGTAATGGTTACGAATGCTAATCGTTACATTAGGCATTCGAATACAAAAGGCGAGCGAGAATGGAAGTCATCGTTAAATTACCATTCAAATGGCAGGCAAAGCAAAGGCTTCCTTTTTCTATATATCAATCTTCGCGTATTTGGCATTGGCTTCAATAAACTCTCTACGAGGTGGCACATCATCGCCCATAAGCATGCTAAAGATACGATCGGCTTCGGCGGCGCTATCCATAGCTACTTGCTTAAGTGTACGAGTTTCGGGGTTCATCGTGGTACTCCATAACTGCTCTGCATTCATCTCTCCCAAACCTTTATATCGTTGAATGTGAACGCTATCAGTTTTGCCATCTTTAGCTAATTCCTGCACTGCAAGTTCTCGTTGCACTTCGTTGTAGCACCAACGTTCTTCTTTTTGACGTTTTACAAGATAAAGGGGTGGTTGTGCAATATATACGTTTCCATTTTCAATCAGCTCCTTCATGTAACGGAAGTAAAAGGTTAAGATGAGGGTACGAATATGGCTCCCATCAACATCGGCATCCGTCATGATAATTACCTTGTGGTAACGTAGTTTATCCATGTTTAATGCCGCATTATCACCTAGTTTTCCTCGACTTACCCCAAGAGCGGTAAACATATTTCGAATTTCCTCGTTCTCATATATTTTATGTTCCATCGCCTTTTCCACGTTCAAAATTTTACCACGTAAAGGCAGTATCGCTTGAAATTTACGGTTACGACCTTGTTTGGCAGTACCACCGGCCGAATCTCCTTCCACGAGGTATATCTCACACTTTGCAGGGTCTTCGTCACTGCAGTCGCTAAGCTTTCCAGGTAGGCCTGCTCCACTGAGCCCGCTTTTTCGTTGAACCATCTCGCGGGCTTTACGGGCTGCTTCGCGGGCTGTGGCAGCAAGCACCACTTTATTTACAATGGTCTTGGCTTCTTTGGGGTTTTCTTCTAAGAAGTTATTGAGAACTTCACCAACACACATATCAACGATACCCATGACATCGGTATTTCCCAACTTTGTTTTCGTTTGCCCTTCAAATTGAGGCTCTTGTACTTTTACCGAAATAATACCGGTTAGCCCTTCTCTAAAGTCGTCGCCTTGTATTTCCACCTTGGAGTTCTTTAGCATTCCGTTTTTCTCGGCATAGCTTTTCAGGGTACGCGTAAGGGCTCTTCTAAATCCGGCTACGTGGGTACCACCTTCATGGGTATTAATATTATTTACGTAGGAGTGCAGGTTTTCGGCATAGCCAGTATTGTATTGGAAGGCTATTTCTACGGGCATACCAAATTTTTCACTCTCCAAGTATATTACTTCAGGAATTAGTTTTTCACGAGTGCCATCAAGAAATCCGACAAACTCCTTCAATCCACCGTGGCTGAAAAAGGTTTCAGAACGGAAAGCTCCGGCATCGGTTTTCTCGCGTTCATCGGTTAAAGTAAGGTTGATGCCTTTATTCAGATAAGATAGCTCGCGTAAGCGAGCGGCAAGGGTGTCGAACTTAAAAATGCTCTCATTGAAAATGGTAAGATCGGGCCAAAAACTCACGGTAGTGCCCGTGTCGTTGGAGTCGCCAATTGTTTTTACATCATATAATGGCTTGCCGCAGCTATATTCCTGCACAAATATTTTCCCTTCACGATGTACTTCAGCGATAAGCAATGAACTTAAGGCGTTTACGCAACTCACGCCTACGCCGTGCAAGCCACCCGAAACTTTATAGGTGTCTTTATCGAACTTTCCACCGGCATGTAGAACGGTCATTACCACTTCGAGAGCGCTCTTCTGCTCCTTCTGCATGATGCCTGTTGGAATTCCACGGCCGTCGTCTTGCACTCTTATATGGTTGTCTTCGTAGATGGTAACGAAAATGTTTTTACAATAGCCTGCGAGGGCTTCGTCGATGGAGTTATCCACTACTTCATAGACTAAATGGTGCAATCCGCGAAACCCAATATCGCCTATATACATGGCGGGGCGCATTCTCACTGCTTCTAATCCTTCTAAAACGGTAATGTTTTCGGCTCCGTAATGGCCTCGGTCTTCTTTTTTATTCTCTTCCATAAGGGGGGTTTGAGCGGTACTTTCCATTGATTTTAAAAATGCTCTTTTGGGGTTAATTTTTAAGCACACGAAGGTACAACAAAAACCTCGTATTTTCAGCTCGAAAATAAGAGTTTTTTTCTCTCTTTTTCACCTTAATTTAATGGGTTAACGACGGTGATTATTACGCATACATTAGCGCTAATTTTGAATATAATTTGGCAGGGCATGGGAGTGTTGTGGCCGTGCCTAGAAGTTTAAAATGCATTAATTTTTATGGTCGTCATCGCGTCGAGCCATCAGCGATGAGTAGGCTTATTTCCAGATTCTGAAATTAAGTTGGAATTGTTTCTTCTGTATCAGTGATCGCCAATCAATAAAAAGCAAAGCACTAATTAAAAGTAAGCCAACCGTCAAGCTTAGAACCGATTGCCACGAAACAGCCCCATGAAGTATACTTTCCGCATTTTCGGTGGCATATTTTCCGAGATGTACCGCAATCGTATCGCTGGTGAACTTGCCAACGAAGAATGCGGGTATGATATAAAGTGGTTTGATTTTAGCCATACCTCCAGCTACAAAGAGTGGCGTTGTTGGCAATGGCAATAACGAGTAAGCAAGTATTACCGACTGGCTTTTCCATCCTTTCTCTTTCAATGTTTTACCGAGAAACTGAACGTCTTCATTTTTAGAAGGTTTAAATATTTTACCTGCGATGAAAGGAATATATAAGGTGAGCACGTATCTGCCTAAAATGGATGCAGCAACGCCAATAACGATGACCCACCAGATATTAAGTCCGAACATAATTTGTAAAAAAACCATGATCGTGAATGCCGGTGGGAATGGAAATGGAACGACATCAAACAGAAATGCTCCTAAAAAAACGTAAAGATATTGCCACCACATGGTTAAACTTTATAAGTTAGTACAATGGCAAAAATAATCATTTTATCAGTTCATAAATTTTAATTAAAACAACGCCGCTGCCTTTTTACATTCGGTAAGGTTTAATATTTAGTTTCACAAATTTGAGTATTTTTACCGGTACATTTTTTGTGAAATTTGAATTTAAAAGTAGCTTAATATACCCAGGGGAATGACCAACGAAGAAACAGCCATCAAAACAACGTATTTCAGTATCGTAGGAAATACAAGTCTGGCATTAATAAAAGGAATTGCCGGTTATTTTGGCAATTCGTATGCCTTGATAGCCGATGCCATTGAATCGACCACCGATATTTTTTCATCTTTCCTCGTCTTGTTCGGATTAAAATATTCCAATAGGCCAGCAGATAAAAACCATCCCTATGGCCATGGGCGTGCCGAGCCACTGATTACCTTTTTGGTCGTTGGCTTTTTAATTACCTCGGCAACCGTTATTGCCTACGAGAGCATTAAAAATATTGGCACACCCCATAGTTTGCCCAAATCGTGGACACTCATCGTATTGGGAGCTATTATTGTTTGGAAAGAGGTTTCCTATCGTTTGGTCGTTCAAAAAAGCAAGGAAACCAACAGCTCTTCTTTAAAAGCCGATGCTTGGCATCATCGAAGCGATGCCATAACCTCAGTTGCGGCCTTCATTGGAATATCTATCGCCTTGCTTGGGGGCACTGGCTACGAAACGGCCGACGACTGGGCTGCTCTTTTTGCTTCGGCTTTTATTCTCTATAATAGCTATCTGATTTTCAGGCCGGCGCTTGGCGAAATTATGGATGAGCATGTATATGATGAATTAATTGACGAGATTAGAGTTGTGGCCATAAAGGTGGAAGGGGTTATTGATACCGAGAAATGCTTTGTACGCAAGGCCGGAATGAAATACCAGGTTGACCTTCATGCGTCGGTGGATGCCACGATAACAGTGAAAGAAGGACATGATATCGCGCATAAATTAAAAGATACCTTACGTGCAGAGATGCCTCAATTGGGTCATGTGTTAATACATATCGAGCCCAGTGAATAGGGCTTTTTTCTATTTGCATTCATCTGTAATAAGGCACATTTCAAAGGAAGCATTCAACCTTACATTCTAATTACTAATTCACGTAGTATAGCCAACTGGGTAGAAGCATTGAGGAGAAAATAAGGATGGCAGGAATAATGCAGAATTATTGGACGATAGAGCATCGATACGTAACGTATCCGCGAAATTAGTATATTTGTTAAACTTAAAACGATACGTTATCATGCGCTTACTTTCTCTTTTGTTGTTTTATTTGTTTATTTATGATCAGGCAAACTCGCAATGCGATAAAATATGTCGTGAAAGGGCCATCGCCATGTATGATGTGGTTATTAGAGTGCCTAAGCCCACCGACCCCAAGGAATTAATTACTTGGAATGCGTTGCATTCTCTTACCCACCATTATATTTCAACTATTTATAATATTATCAGCGGCAAATCGGGCCACGAATGTTTCCGGTTCCTTGATTACAGTTCCCGTTCCAACGGGATCAATTCGGATGCCTCCAACCCGTCCCGACCCGATTGGGATAGATACAAGAACCAGCCAATGCCATTAGAACCACAAGGGAGAATCGATTATTCCATTTCTGGTGAGGTAGTCAGCAGTGATAAGGGTCGTTTTATAGCCAACTTGATCATTCTGGATGCACGACGACATGTAGTGCATAATGGATTGTTGCTTACCATTGATTATGCCAGCGATTTAGGGATAGCAGGGAATTCTATGGTGTTGGAACTTCTCGGTGGGCACGGTCAAATATCGTTCGCCTCAATCATTTATGCATTTGAAAAGGAAAGAAGGGATGGTACTAATAATATGGCTTTTAATCCCGATTTTATGGAACAAGAGAGCACCTTGGCAAATAAAATAGTGATGAAAAAAAGCTATACGGCGAAAAGCAACGAACAAAAGGTTATTACCTTTGTTTTGCAAGATTGTGATGGGGTTCCATTAAAAGACCGAAAGATTATGGTTACCGCCCAAAAGGGGAAAGTGGACCATTCGGAGTTGCACACGAATACCGAAGGCATTGCCTATTTTGTATGGACCGCCCCTGATGAAAACACCGAGGAATCGATTAACGTATCCTATAAATACGATCTGCCTAGCGATCGGCCTGACCAACTCAATGAGAATATAGCGATTAAGGTTTCCAAGCCTAGGGAAGAATTTAATGTAACGCTTAAGGTTACGGGCGTTACCATTGAAAAAGAGTTTGATAATAACCAAAAAGTTATTGCTAGAACAGAGCTGGTGCAGGATTATAGCGTAGATCAAATGTTGTCGTTTAACAATGTGCTGTTCAATAGGTTGGAAGAGAAAACTCAAAATATTGACTATTGTACTACAAGAGGTGGCTGTGTTTTAATGGATGGGAATAGCGATTTGTTTAAGCCAACAGCCGCCCAACCTACCGGTATTATGCACGCGCCGGTAACGTGTTCTTTTTCTAGAAAGGCATATTCAATATGTGATGATAAATTCCTACTTGTAAGCACTTCCGATGGAGGTGGAACCATAAGCGATTATATTGTTACTACCATGATTAGTATTTATAAATATGATCCTTCGAAAGATGATTTTAAGCCCACGCCATTAGTACAAAACGATAAAGATAGGGAAGATATTATTCCGGTACCTCTTACGAATGCGAGTCATTTTGCTCAGCTTAGTCTTGAGGCCGGAAGCTTCAGGCCATCGCCAGGAGTGGTTAACATAAGGAACTACAACTGCCAGGATAAAAAATGGGTGAACTCCACCGAGGACGGAATAAAAATACCCGGTTTTTCATTTCTCATAGAAGGAGGCAAGTCGATTAAGGAAGAAGGAAATGAGCGGGTTTATATAAATCCTATTATCCCGGAAGTTGAATTAATGAATTACCTGAGAAACCCCATAGGCATGAAAACCTTTACTATTAAGGCACGCTCGTATGAGAAAACTGCCACTATCGAAACTCAAACGGATATATATATAACGCTTACACTTCAATAAGTTACAAAAGAAAAATGAATTAGAGGTTCTCCTTGCAAATGATCCGACAAACAGGAAAGGTTCTTTATCAATAGTTCCATCCATTTCTACTATATTGCAACCTCATGCGTGAAGCCTTATTTTTACAACAAAACCAACAAAAATGGGAAGAGCTGGAGCAGCAATTACATAACCCTGAAGCCAGTGCCGATGTACTTGCCGAGTTGTATGTAAAAGTAACGGATGACCTGGCCTATGCGCGAACGTTTTATCCCGATAGTAAATCCTTTCGATATTTGAATGGGCTGGCGGTAAAAATTCATAGTAAAGTTTATAGAAACAAAAAAGAGAAGGTAAGCCGTATGATTACGTTCTGGCAATTTGAGCTTCCGGATGTACTGTATCGTCATCGAAAAAAAATGTTGTTTTCTCTTATTGTTTTCCTTTTAGCAACGGGTATCGGGGTGTTAAGTGCCGCCAACGACGACCAATTTGTACGGCTTATTTTAGGGGATGATTATGTTGATATGACCATCCAGAATATTAAGGATGGAAAGCCCTTGGGGGTATATGGTCAGGCACGAGAGACGGATATGTTTTTTCAGATAGCATTTAATAATATTCGGGTGTCATTTTTTCAATATATTACGGGGATAGGTGCCGCCATCTATACTTTAATCAACGAAATGCAAAATGCTATTATGCTCGGTGCGTTTCAGTATTTTTTCTTTAAATACCATTTACTCACCACCTCCATTCTGGCAATTTGGATACATGGCACCTTAGAAATAAGTGCTATTATCATCGCCTGTGGAGCAGGTTTTGTGTTCGGAGCCGGGCTGCTATTTCCAGGAACCTACCAAAGGAGGCAATCGGTTTTGATGGGTGCTAAGGACGGGGTGAAAATTATTATTGGATTGATACCTATGTTTTTAATTGCCGCATTTTTCGAAAGTTATATCACTCGGCATTATCAGTTTTTAGGTTACTGGTCAATCCTTTTTATTGCTCCATCACTAGCCTTTGTGGTTTGGTATTTTGTAATTTACCCGATGAAATTTAATGATGGCAGCACAAAATAAAAAATACATCGAACTAAGGCAACATCAGGACTTCGGACAAGTAATTAGTACGAGTTTCGATTTTTTATTTGCCAATTTCGGTAACTTTTTCAAGACGGTATTTGCCATCTCCGGATCTTCTTTTGTGCTCTCTATGGGTTTGCTCTCTTTTTGGTTTTATAAATTTATAAATAATTTAATTGGCACCATCAAAGCTCCGTCAGGCTTTGATGAAGGGAGTGATGTAATGGCCTATTTGATTCGTGGAATGAACCTCTGGTATCTTTTGGGTGGGACATTAATTTTGTTGTTTTCTCTTTTATTTACCTACCTAACCGTTTACAGTTATATGAAAATTTATGTAAGCAGAGGTAAGCTTCAGGAAATAACCACGAAAGAGGTATGGGAAGAAGTAAAGTATAAATTATGGAAATATATCGGCGCAAGTATTCTCTTTTTTGTTGTAATGCTTGTGGTAAATGCGATGGTCATTTTTTCGGCAAGTGTGAGCGGTGTGGCGTATTTCTTTCTTCTGCTCGGATCGTATGCACTTATCTATTATTTATACCTTTATTTTCCGGTCATCATAAATGAAGATGAGGTAAATGTTATGGATGCCTTTGGGCGTACCTTTTATTTAGTGAAAGGAAGATGGTGGTTTACCTTTGGCATTTCTTTTATCCTACTCATGTTATGCTATGTACTTACCCTTCTCGTTACGGTGATGGGTGCTTTTGTTGTAGGTGCTGGAAGAACCCTTCTGGGCTCTGGCACTTCTAATTTCATTATCTCAATTGCGGTTATCAGTGGGAGTGTGCTGGCGATAATTTATTCGTATATGATTTTCTGTTTTTTTATTATAAAAAACAGCGTCATGTATTATAGTTATGTGGAGTTGAAAGACAGTGTTGGCTTACTTGAAAAGATACAATCTCTTGGTGGTGGTAACCATAATGAAACGGAAGCTGCTATTCATGTCGAACGAAACAACCAACAATACACTCAAGAAAAGACCGATGAAGAGTTTTAAGTTATTTTATTTTCCATGGTTTTTCTTTTCGGCTATCGTATTACTATGTCCATCGAGGCCAATAAAGGCCTATATCATCGATAGTAATTATAATTTACTTAGAAATTTAAAGGTAGGTGATGGTAATGGAAATGAACTGCAATATTCTAGAATTAATTTCTGCCAATGTACGGAGGCCCAAAAGGCCTCTGCCATGGCGCAAAGACCGGTTAATACCAATATATTAGAAGAGCATAAAGCGGAAAAGGATTTTCAATATTCTCGAACAACAAAAGATGAAGCATCATCGTTTTGGTCGAGTTTTAAGAATTGGATCATTCGTAAGCTTTTTGGTAATCTTACCGAGGAAACTGCTGTAAAGACGCAGAGAATAATCTATTGGCTAATCGCTATTTTGGCTATTGGTATCGTGTCCTATTGGCTCTATCAAAGTGAGTTTTTTGGCATGCCTTTGCAACGTGCTACCCGTATTGATAATGAACTTTTTAGGGAAACCGAGAGAAGTGAAAATGATATTGATACGCAAATAAGAGATGCCTTGAGCCGTCAAAATTATTCTTTAGCGATCCGATGGGTTTACATTAAATGCATTAAGATCATGGCGGAGAATAACGAAATCCAAATAAGACAGGATAAAACGAATTATGATTACTATTTAGAATTGAAGAATGCATTATTAAAGGAATCCTTCTTGAAACTAACTCAGCTATTCGAATGCACCCATTATGGGAATTTTAAAGGCGGGATATCAAGCTATACCGAGGCAGAAATAATTTTAAAGGAGATCAAAAATAAAGTTTAAAAGCATGAAGTCATCCTCGCGATTTATTGTTGCTTTAAGTGTGTTGTTTATATTGCTATTTGTTATAGAATATAATACAGAGGAGCCCATTGATTGGACCCCAGGTTTTGGTAAAACAGAAAAGAAACCGTATGGAAGTTATCTGCTTTTCGAGCTACTGCCCGAGTTATTCAAAGATCAGAAAATTGAAACCATCAGATACAGTATTACGGAGCAACTCAACGAGGAGTTGTTTTCAAAAGACTTAAAAGTCAACTATATTTTTATCGGACAAGAGATTTCTTGGAATGAATACGAAACCGTTTCCTTGCTTAACTTTGTAAATAATGGCAATAACGTTTTTATCGCTTCTACTCGTTTTTCTGATACGTTACTTAATTCTCTTGGATTAAAGCAAGAGTACTTAAACAACAGTAAGTATTACTCCTATAAGGATTCATTATTTCAATTTAATTTTTGTACTAACCTCCAAAGCATCGATTCGGGATACACCATTCGAAATGATTACGATCAGGTAAATTCATATTTTGATTCTATTCAAGACTATAAAAAATCACTTGCAACAGATGGCTTACACCGTTGTGTTTTAACCGAGGTGGCCTGGGGCGACGGGAAAATAATATTGTGTAGTATGCCCTTTATCTTTACAAACTATTATATGCTCAAGCCCGCAACACTCGATTTTGTGGTAAAAACATTAACTCGATTTCCGGCACAGAAAGTTTGGTGGGATGAGCATTACAAGAACAAGGAAAATGAAGACACGGCCTTTCGTTTTATACTTCGCAAGAAAGGCTTGAGATGGGCGTACTACCTTGGCTTATCGGGGTTGGTTTTGTTCGTAGTATTTATGGGTAAGCGTCGCCAAAGGGTAATTCCAATGCTGGATCCAATGCGAAATGCTTCCCTCGAATTTGCGGAAACCGTAGGGCAGGTGTATTTCGAGAAAGGCGACCATCTGGATATCGCACATAAGAAGATAAAGTACTTTGCGGAATACATAAGAACAAATTATTTTATTAATGTTACCTACGAAATAAAGCGGAGTAGAGAAGAATTCTTGAAACACTTGAGTGAGAAATCTGGAAAGTCGGAAGGTGAAATTAAAATGCTCTATAGCTATATCACCTATTTAGAGAACGCCGCTTCTATTACCGAGAAAGAGTTGATTTATTTGAATACCCTTATTGAAACCTTTAAAGCCACTACCCAACCAAAATAAAATAAATTTAGAATAGCCCTATGAACGAATTTACCTCAAGAATAGATTTAGCTCCCCTACATCAAGGGGTGGAACGTTTACGCCACGAACTTCGCAAAGTAATTGTGGGGCAGAACGACTTAATTGACCAACTAATCGTGTGTGTGTTAAGTAATGGCCATGCACTCATTGAAGGTGTTCCTGGAGTTGCCAAAACCCTCTCCGCCAAGTTATTGGCACACAGTATTTCTTCTCATTTTTCGCGTATTCAATTTACCCCCGATTTGATGCCGTCGGATATCTTAGGCACTTCGGTTTTTAATCAAAAAACAACAGCATTTGAATTCAAACAAGGGCCCATATTTAGTAATCTGGTATTGATTGATGAAATTAACCGCGCGCCGGCGAAAACGCAGGCCGCACTGTTTGAAGTGATGGAAGAACGACAGATTACACTCGATGGGAAGCAATACGATATGCAGTTTCCTTTTCTCGTATTCGCCACCCAAAACCCCATTGAACAGGAGGGCACCTACCGTTTGCCGGAAGCACAACTGGATCGTTTTATGTTCAAGATTGAAGTGGCGTATCCTACCGACGATGAAGAATTGATTATTTTGCGAAATCATCATGAGCGAAAGTCACAAAACCAGTTACATGATATTGAAAAAGTTATTTCAAGAGAGGAGATTTTCGAATTTCAAAAAACAGTTCAAGCAATTCATGCAGAGGAGACCCTGCTTCAATACATAACAAAAATTGTAACTCAGACGCGTAATTTCCCAAGTTTGTATTTAGGTGCCTCCCCTCGAGCTTCGTATTGGATTTTGCAGGCTGCCAAAGCAAGTGCTGCTATGCAAGGCCGCGATTTTATAACCCCTGATGACGTACAACGTATGACTTTTCCGGTGTTAAGGCACAGACTCATACTCACGCCCGATAAGGAAATGGAAGGCACTACCACCAATGATACGATAAAGCAAATTTTAGAAAAAGTTGAAGTGCCGCGTTAAATGATCAAACGATTTATTTCATCCTTTTATTTAAGCAATCGCTTTTTTATGGTCTTAGGAATACTAGGCGTATTATTCGTTGGTAGTTATTTTTTTATCGCACTATTTGCCATCATAAAAACTGTTTTTAATGTTCTTGTTCTTGTTTTTATTATCGATGTTATTCTACTCTATGGTTTCAGAAATGCCATGGAGGCCCAACGGATAGCAGCAGAGAAACTTTCTAATGGCGATCATAACCCGTTCATGATGGAGTTGCATAATTTATATCCTTTCCCCATTGATGTAAACGTTTATGATGAATTGCCGGCACAATTTCAGTTGCGGGATACTTACTTCAGTAGAAAAATAGGGGCTCACGGTAGCGTGAAGATTCATTATGAGTTACGGCCATTGAAACGTGGCAATTATAATTTCGGTGCGTTAAACGTATATGTGCATACGGTGCTTGGCATGGCCGTACGGCGATATAAGCTCGATCAAGAGTTGAACTTACCGGTTTATCCTTCGTTTATTCAGATGCGCAAGTATGAATTTTTGGCCATCCATAATCGGTTGCAAATGGCGGGTATTAAGAAAATTCGTCGAATAGGAAATAACGCTGAGTTTGAGCAAATAAAGGAATATGTTCAAGGAGATGATTATCGTACCCTAAACTGGAAAGCCACGGCACGTAAAGGTAGTTTAATGGTGAATCAATATCAAGATGAGCGCTCTCAAAACATTTACTGCATTTTAGATAAGGGCAGGATGATGAAGATGCCTTTTGAGAAATTATCCTTACTCGATTACAGCATTAATGCCTCCTTGGCATTATGTAATATTGCCATACGTAAAAGCGATAAGGCAGGTATCATAACCTTTAATGAAAACAAGATTCAGTTTCTGAAAGCGGAAAACAGAAATAGTCAAATGATGCGTATTGCCGAAATGTTACACCAGCAAAAAACACGGTATCTGGAAAGCAATTATGAGGCATTGTATATTCAAATGCGCCGATTGATGAATCAGCGAAGCCTATGTTTGTTGTTTACCAATTTCGAGAGTTTAAGTAGTATGCAGCGCAACTTAAGGTCGATGGTAGGCATGGCACGGCATCATACCTTGGTTGTGGTGTTTTTTGTAAATACGGAAATAAAGGCCTTGCTTGACGAACCGGCCAGAACATCGGAGGAGATTTACATTAAAACCATCGCTGAGAAATTTGCTTTCGAGAAAAAGCAAATTGTACTTGAGCTGCAAAAATATGGAATCCATAGCATCTTAACGCCTCCCGAAAATTTGACGGTGAATGCCATCAATAAATATTTGGAACTGAAAGCAAGAGGCGTATTATAATTATAGGAAGGAAAAAATGGCTGCGTGAAGTGCTAATAAGTGCCCAGAATAGCTTTTTTTGTTATTCCGTCTTCTCTTTATTGAAATTAAGGGTAATGTTGGCACCAAAAGAGATGTGAAATGGGAGATACTCCACCCGTTCATAAAGTCCTAAATTAGCGGCTGTGGTATAGCTGTAATTGGATCCGTAGTCATACCTCATTTGCAGCATAACCTTTATTAGTTCAGAACCTCCTCTTAGCATGATGCCGGGTTCATAACGTGTATCGACACCCCATTTCGAATAATAGTAGTCGATACTGGTAACGCGCATGAAGCCAGCTAATTCAAAATTATCCCAATGATACCCAATCGTTGGCTGAAAGAAGGAGCGGAAATAAGGGGAGAAGGAAGCCAAAGAATTGTTCAATCCGGTACTTCTTGTATATCCAATTCCTAAGGGCATCTCGAAACGCATTTCTTCATAAGCATAAAAGGGTATGGCGGCTATTTCAAAATCTTTGAAATTACGACCATAACTAGATAAGGAAGAGTCGCGATTTATTTTCATTGCTGCATAGGAGAGCGAGAGTCCTAGGTAATTGATGGGAGCATAAGCAGCATAAATTTCACCACCGGAGCCACCCAGACTTAATTGCCCTACGAAATCATTTTGTTTTGAAAGGAGTGGCGTTTTAGCGCTTACCGATTTGTAAGCATAGGTTCCACATGAAGAAATAATCAAGGTGAGGAGCAAGAAGGCGAGATAGAAAATATTTTTCATAAATCAAAGGTATCTATTTTAGATGAAAAGCAAATAATGATATTAATTTAA